>PMDT01000291.1:0-2200 GCA_003154555.1 Spirochaetaceae bacterium | reverse complement strand
GAAGGCTGCCTCGCCGATCTGGCGAAACACGGCGTGAAGATTCCGGAGGGCAGCCCCGCGGACGAATAGTAACGCGCCGCGTACCTACCCGGCGCGTGCCACGTCTCACGCCAGCCAGCGGACCGCCTGCTCGCAGAGTGGTAGCGCCATTGGCAGCGGGAACTGCGCTCCCTTCGCCGACACGACGAGACCGTCCTCCTCGATGCGCGCGCCCGTGACCCGCGCGCGGGACACGATGAATGAATCCTCTCCGAAGTGACCCGGCGACTCGGGCGGGTCGCGCATGAAGACAAGCTCATGCGGGTTCAACACGAGGAGCTGACCGCGTGCCGCGGCGCGTCCCCTCATTCCCGGCACGCTGGCAAAGCGCCATGCCGCCGAGGAGTCCTCGGCGAGCCTGGTCCGTGCGCTGAGGGACAGGAGATTCCATTTGAACGGAAGCTCCGGCGCGTCGGGCGGGTCGCGGGGAACCTGCTGCGCGGGGCCTGACAGCCTCTTTCGCAGCTCGAAGAGGGCTGGATCCAGTCCTTCCCTCACGACCGTGTTGTAGCGGATGCTCAACCTTTCCGCGGATGAAATGAAGCTGAGTCTCCCATACAGGAGGATCGTCACGTCTTCCATCGCCGCGATGTCATCGATCTTCAGGAAAGCCTTCACGCCCGGCTCCGGTTTGTCCGTCCAGAGGCCCACCGCCTTCGCGCCGATCACGAGGACGCTGTCCGGCGTGATCACGCGCTGGTTTCGAATGCCGGTCGGGCGCACCGCCCATGGAACGAGAAAGACCTGCCCCAGCCTGTCGACTCCGCAGCTTTCCCAGAGAGCCTCGCGGGCGCCCGCCGGTATCTCTTCGGCGCGGCGCGGGATGGTGGGGTAGCTGCTGTACCCCTGGTAGAAGGAGCCCCCTTCCTTCTGCGTGAAGGGAATCTCCCACTTTTCGGCTGGATCCTGCCGCAGCCGGTCGATGCGGGACTTTCCTGCATTTATCATGCGCCCGGCATACACCCGCGGACAGGAGCCGTCAACTGTCCGCCTCCGGGCGGGCTGGTCAATGTGTCGCTCTGGATGAAGAAACGCCTGTTTCCGATTCCCGCCGCAACCGAAGTCGCCGCCTCGCTCAGAAACAGGAACACCTCCGCGACGATAGCTGTCTTCGAGCTCCAACGGCGGTAGAGGGATACCTTGCTGACGCCCGCGCGGACGGCGATGGACTCCATGCTCATGGGCGGAAAAGGGCGATCATTTCGTGCCTCATGTCCACACCGATCACCTGGCCNNTACGGTCTCACCGCGTTTCAGGGCTGCAATTGCCCCGCTTTGCAAGTCTCACCCGGTCGGACTTCCATCGCGGATCGGCGTGTATCGTCTCGCACAGGGCGTCGACGACCGGTCCGTAGGGTTTCGGCAGCGGCACGCGGGAGTAATACGTGAAGAGGGCCTTTTTCTCCGAGGCGACGATACCCGCGTGCCGGAGCGTCGCAAGGTGCCGGCTCAGGTTGGATTGGTTGAGCTTCAGGATGTTTTCAAGATCGCAGACGCAGAGGGTTCGTTCATGGAGCAGATTGAGGATGCGGATCCTGTTCGTGTCCGCCAGGGCCTTCAGCACTTNNGAAATGTCCATGCTCATACAGTAATATGAAATCGAGCGGGATGGAAGCGGGCCTTTTACGTCCAAAGAGCCGGCCTCCTGACCCGATTGACGGGTCGTCCTCCGACGGATGATTATTCCCCCGTCGCCATGGGCAAACAATCGATGCCGACTGCCGGGCTCATTCAGGAGGCCGCCTCCCTCATCCGCTCCTCCCGGTACCTCACCGCTTTCACCGGGGCGGGCGTCTCGGTGGAAAGCGGCATCCCGCCATTTCGCGGCCCCGGCGGACTCTGGGGCAGGTACGACCCGCGCACGCTGGAGCTCGCCTACTTCCTGGCAAATCCCGCAAAAGCATGGCCCGTGATCAAGGAGATTTTTTACGACAATTTCGGAAAGGCGCTGCCGAATCCGGCCCACAAGGTGCTGGCGCGCCTTGAGGTGGAGGGTTGGGCGCGGGGGCGGGACAGCGACGCCTCGGGGAGCGGCCCCGCCGGCACCAAACCCGGACACCCCTCGGACGGCGTCGGCCACCTCCGAGCCCTCATCACGCAGAACATCGACAACCTTCATCGTCTTGCGGGGAGCAGGAATATTATCGAGTTCCACGGCAAC
>PMDT01000264.1 GCA_003154555.1 Spirochaetaceae bacterium | reverse complement strand
CGCATCAAGCACAAGACCACCTACCGCGTGGCGTTCGACAACGTGAAGCTGGTCGAGAGCTGCACCCATGCATTGAGGGATGCACCGGCAGTAGCCAAGACACGCTTGCAGTGGCGCAAGGCGGACATCGCCATTGGCAAAGCAGGCGTCGATGCCACCGAGCGCGAAGGCGCGGGCACCGTTGTCTTGGACGAAGGCGACATCGAGCTACCCGACTTGCTCACGGATCTCCAAGATCGAACGCAGCTCACGCGTCGTACGATTCAACAGGTGCTGAGCAACAGTGGCCGCCTCGACGATTTCAAGCGGAACCCGCAGCAGTTCATCGAGATTGCGGGTGAGGCAATCAACCGGTGCAAGCGCTTGGCTCTGGTGGACGGCATCAAGTACCAACGGCTCGGGGACGAGCACTACTACGCCCAAGAGCTGTTCGAGACCGAGGAGCTGACCGGCTACCTCAAGAACCTGGTCGATGTGCAAAAGTCGGTGCACGAGCAGGTGGTCTACGACTCCGACACGGAAAAGACCTTCGCTGACCAACTCGAGAAGAACAGCGCGATCAAGGTCTACGCGAAGCTGCCAGGTTGGTTCACGGTGCCTACGCCACTTGGCGGCTACAATCCCGACTGGGCCGTGCTTGTTGAGACTGATGAAGGAGAGAGGCTCTACTTTGTCGTGGAGACCAAGGCGGGAATGCTTCTGGATGACCTGCGGGAGACTGAAGCCGCGAAGATCGCTTGCGGCAGGGCTCATTTCAAAGCGATCGAGCAAGGCGAAAAGCCGGCCAGGTACATCGTCGCCCGTAGCGTGGACGACGTGCTGATGAATCAATGACGAGATTGCGAGCCTATGGCGATGAACACACGTAAGGTTCTCAGAAGCGAGGCGGAGTAAAGAGCGTCATCTTACGTCAGGGATTCAAGCTTGGAAATCCAATCCGAAAAATGCGGACATTGCGCCCGGATCGTGTCGAGTCCGATTTCGATCGCGGCAATGTTGCCCATAATCACTTTCTGATAACCAGGAAACAGAGACAGGACTCTTTTCGATGGGGCCGTATTGGGAGAATCATTTATTTCTTCAGGACTTCCGAACGAATCTCGGACAGCCTGAAGCTGCGTCTCTATGTCCCGACGTCCGATACAGATGGCGAGTTTGTGGCAGTCACTAAAGAGCAGCCCTTCAAATTCATGCATCACTAAAAAAGGGATAAATCTGCAAACATCCGGCTCAACTGCCAAGAACTCACAAATATCCATCGCAATTGCCTGTTCTACCATGCTTGCTTTTGTATGGGGCAAGGCCTGATCGGCTGCCGCGCGGCCCGGCCACGCACCTTCGCCCTGCGCAGGTAATCCATAAAAATCAACCATTGTCGTGGAGTAGCATCCTTTGTCTTCCATCATGTGGCGGATGATTTCTTTCTTTACTCCTTGCCAGGATCTGGCGCCGCCGCGCTTCGTACGTTGCCGCGAATTCCCCAGCAAGCGTGGTGATACGCTTGAATACCCGTGCAGATAAAGATAAGGGGCGACGAGCTCCTTGATAAAGGTTTCCTCGCTGCTGCCCTCAACATGTACGAGTAACCGTTTCATTCTCTGTCGGGCCTGCCGCCGAACTTGTTTTTTTCCCACAACTGGCCCAGGCTGTAGCTTTCAAGCCATGATTCCAATTGGTCTGGATCAAGGCGATTGAAAATCGTTGCTCCTTCATATCTGTTCGCGACAAGAACGTTCTCAGGTTCGAAATGATCTAGAAACAGCGAAGATTGCGTGGAGACAACAACTTGCGTCACCTGCGATGCTCCCTTGATAAGAGCGGCGACCATTTCAATGGCGTAGGGATGGAGACCAAGTTCGGGTTCGTCGAGGAGTATTACCGAAGGCCGAAGAAATGCCGGCTGCATCAAGAGCGCCGCAAGCGCTATGAATCGAAGGGTGCCATCTGACAGTGAGCTCGAATCGAAATACGCATCCGATTTTTCGTGGCGCCATTCGAGTCGCATCACGTCAGGGTTCAGACGGTCCTGCTCAAGAACAAATTCCTTGAAAAATGGCGCAACTCTTCTGATGGCGTTCTGGATAAGATTGAAGTCCGCTTCGTAGCGCTCTCTCAAAAAAAACAGGAAGGGAGCGAGATTTGATCCATCCGGACGAAGGAAACGATTGTCATTTGTGCTGGCTGCCTTTTTCATTGGAGAGCTTGTGCTGGTATCATGAAAATGATAAAGCCTCCACCTATCAAGATGGGCTCGAATGTACGTCGCAATTCGAGTGGAGTTTTGAGAGCTTATGCCGGCTTCTTTGCCGTTTCTCTCTAGAGATTGGCGAAAAGGTTTGTCATGCCTGGATTTGTCCCAGAAATAGACTGATTCGTCCGCCGGGACCAGCTCATCGCTTTCCGTTGGTTGCAATTCAATCTCGTAGGCATTGATCTGATCTTTGAAAGTAATCTGGATGACGATGCTTTTTGTCTGCTTCGAGCCGAAATGAAGTATTCTTTCCGCACCGCCTTGCCTTAGTGTGAAGTCCTGGAGCCGGCCTTCACGGATGGCATTGAGAAACGAAAAGACTCCGATAAAATTCGACTTGCCGGATCCATTTGGTCCGATCAAGACATTCACATCTCCCAATGGGAGAGCCTCAATGGAGGCGATGCTCTTGAATCCCTTGACGGTTATCGATTCCAGTTCTGGCATCAGGGCCCATCCCCGTTGCTGGGTTGCTTCGCTGGCAAATGTCTCTTCGCTCCAGGCATTATCTTTGTTGCGCATAGTAGCCCCTCTTGAGGACTTTGACGAGATGCCGTGCTCATTTGCATCCTGATGATAGGAAACTATTTCAAAAGACCCAGCGCTTGCGGGACGGGCAGGGCGAGACAGGATTGCTCGATGGCCCTGCCTCCGCGCCTTGACGACCGGGCGCAGCGCGGTACGATAGCCACAACCATGTCACGAAAACTGCTGCTTCTTCTGGCGGGCGCTCTGCTCCTCACCTCATGCTTCAGCTTCTCCGACGCGGGCCCCGCTTCGGTGACGCCTGGCACAGGTGCGGCGACGGCCGCCGCCGCTCCGGCAGTCTCGGCGCTTCCTTCCGCGCTCGCCGGCCTTGCCCGCATCCTCAAGGCGCCCCTTCCCGCACCGTTGGCCGAGGTGCCGAAGCTCATCGACCTGCCCAAGGGCTACCCGATCGATCGCGCGCTAGCGCTGAATCGGCTCAACCAGTATCGCGCGGCGGCCGGGCTCGCGCCGTACGTGTACGATCCACGCTTGAGCGTGATGGGCCAGGCGCATGCCGATTACCTGCTGGCAAACGCGGGCGCAAACATCGCCTTCGGTCATTTCGAGATCGCGTCAAACAGATACTACACGAAGGCGGGGGACGAAGCGGCGAGGACGAGCGGACTCGTGGGGGCAGATCCGGATCCCCTGGATGCTCTTGAAGGGCTCATGAGCGGAGTGTTCCACCGGGTGCAGTTCCTGCGGCCGGAGGAGACCCGCGTGGGCATGGGTTCCAGCTATGACGCGGCAAAGATTGGCGGCGGGACGCTTTTCGTCACACGGGAGCCGGCGGCAGGATCGGCAAAGCCAAAGCGTCCTTTCCGTTTCATTGTCTTCCCGCCCGATGGATTCAACGATGCCTTGTCCACCTTCAACAACGAGTTTCCAGATCCGCGGCCGGGGCATCAACCGAACGACCCGCCCACAGGCTATCCCATCACCATCTCGCTCGTCTGGGATGATGTGAAGGCCTTTGAGAATGCGGCGGTCACTGTCACGAATGAGCGGGGAGACGTGGTGCCCGCGTGGGTGAGCTTTCCGGGAAAGCCCGCCGTTGCATCGCCCGACATGAGCATTTATTCCGGGGACGCTGCCTCCATCGTGCAGGGGTACCGGGACAACTACGACGCGGTTTTCGTCCTTCCAAAGCAGCCGCTCGAGCGGGGCGTGGCGTACGCGGTGCGTGCCGAGTTGAAGATCGCCGGCAAAACTGAAACGCTTTCATGGACATTCAGGACGCGCGGCGCGCGGCTCTGGGAGGTGCGGCCCAACGCCGTCGATCCGCGACAGGACCTCAGCTCCGCCATTCTGAACGCTTCCGAAGGTGATACGATCAAGCTGGCCGCGGGCGATTACGTGATTCGTTCCACGCTCAATCTCGACAAGTCCATCCGCATCATCGGCGATCCTCGGCATACGACCCTTCGGTACGCGGGAAAGAGCGGCCTTGCGGCCATCGGGGTCAGTGCCGATGTGATTCTGCAGGGCATCGACCTTCTTGGCGACGCCGGCATCTACCTGGGCCCAAAGGGGCGCGTGCTCCTTGAGGACTGCCGTTTCATTTTCGACGTGCGGGAGGCTTCGCTTGCCACGTGCGAGCGCGGCTCCATCCTCGCGGCGGAGCGGTGCGATTTCACGGCCTATGCCAGTCCGACGCTGGCATATTTCCTGGACACCCCTCCAGATGCGCCGGAGGCGGCGTTGTATCTCGGTGTCGGCAACAGCTTCGGGTCCGCGGGAAAGCATTCCTACGGTGCGGGCGTCGAACAGGGGCTGTCACGTCCCATGGACTGAGGTGGCTACTCCTTTTCTGGGACGACATCGAGAGTCACGAGGTTCAGCTCGGGGAACCTTCGAAAGTCGCGGTCCTGACTGAGCAGGCGTTCAACGCCGTGCTCCCTGCAGAGGGCGGCGATCTGGGCATCGAAGACAAGGTTGCCAGTTGCTTCGGCCGCGAGCAGGGAAGCTCGCAACAGGGACCAGTGTCCGCCTTCCGGCATCAGGATTCGCGCGGAAGGACTCTCAAGAAGCGCGTCCACGGCATCGATTGCCTGCGCGAGGGTGGAGGGTGGATCGAAGACGCGTCGATGAGTCACGACGCGGACGAATTCCCCAAGGCAGAAGATGGGTATTCCCCACGGCTCTTCCCCTTCGGCAAGGAAGCGGAGCCAGGCAGCAGCTTGCGCGTGATATGCGGAATCCAGGCGGTGCGCGAAGACAAGGACATTCGTGTCCACGGCAATCATCTGCCGCGCTCCATTGCATCATACAGCGAGTCTCTGTCGGCAAGGTCGATGCCGGGCTGCGCCTTGCCTGCAACGGCATTCCACCTAAGGGTGAACCGTGCTGCACGGGGTTGTTGCCCGGACACTTCTCTTTGAAGGGCATGCTCAACGAGCTCGGTGATAGTCCTGCCGCTTTCAGCCGCACGCTTCTTGACCAGCTTCATGATTGCATCGTCGATGTTCAGCGTCGTCCTCATATGCATCAGCATATCACGAAAGCATATATATGGCAACGTTGCGGCGTTGTCGCGCCAAAGGGTCATTCTCCTGTCGTCGCCCGTGACTATCTTCTCCNNGCAGTTCTACACGGCGATATTCGATCGTTCGAAGATCGTGCAGACGACGCTTTACGGAGATGCGGGTCCGCGGCCGAAGGGCACGATCCTGACGGTGATCTTCCGGCTCCTGGGGCAGGACTTCACGGCGCTCAATGGGGGACCGGCCTATCGGATCACGCCGGCCATATCGTTTTTTGTGAGCTGCAGAACCGAGCGGGAGCTGGATGCGCTGTGGAGAAAGCTGTCCGAAGGCGGCACGGTCCTCATGGAGCTGCAGGCATACCCGTTCAGCAAAAAGTTCGGCTGGGTGTCGGACAGGTTTGGCGTCTCCTGGCAACTGACTCTCACGGGTACTGCGACGACAATCGCGCCGCTTTTCACGTTTGTCGGGAAGCAGCACGGCAAGGCTGAGGAAGCGATAAAGGTCTGGATCTCGCTCTTCAGAGACTCCCGCATCGACCATCTCGAGCGTTATTCAGCCGGACAGGAAGGGCCCGTGGGAACAGTGCAGCACGCGCGCTTTGTCATGGCCGGACAGACGTTCATGGCCATGGACAGCAACAGGGAGCATCAGTTTGCCTTCACACCCGGCCTCTCAATGTTCGTGAACTGCGAGACACAGGAAGAAATCGACAGGCTCTGGGAGAAGCTGTCGGATGGCGGGCAGCCACAGCAATGCGGCTGGGTCACGGACCGCTACGGCGTGTCATGGCAGATCGTGCCTTCTATACTTGGCGAGCTCCTGGGAGACGGGATGTCCACCCGATCGGCAAAGGTCATGGCTGCGCTGCTGCAGATGAACAAGCTCGACATGAAGGGGCTGCAGCAGGCCGCCGCGCAGTAGCGATGCGCGAAAAGGGGCAGAAAATGCACGACGTCAGCATCCGGCTGGAGAACCGACCGGGGGCGCTCGCCGAGATGGGCGAAGCCCTGGGCCGGGCGGGCGTGAGCGTGGAAGGCGGCGGCGGTTTCGTGGTCTCCGGCGCGGGAGTCATGCACTTCCTCTTCAAGGACGGGCATGCGGCGCGGAAGGCGCTGGCAGCGGCAAAAATCGCAGTGGTCGATGTCCGCGAGGTGCTGGTGCAACGGCTGCGCCAGGACACGCCGGGCCAGCTTGGCATGATCGCGCGCCGCATGGCGATCGCGGGTGTGAACATCGAGGTGGTGTACAGCGATCACGAGAACCAGCTCATCCTCGTCGTGGACAAGCCGGCGGAAGGCAGGGCCGTGTCAGAGGCGTGGGAAAAGCAGCGCCTCGGCCCGAAGTAGCCTCAGCCCTTCGGCTCGTATCGCAGGAAGACATTTCCGTTGCGGAAGGCCCGCGAGCTCAGCATAGCCGTCCAGCGACACCGAATTGAAGACGATCAGCTTTCCCATTGTGCCCTCTTCAGCCTGCCGCCTGCCTTTCCGCAAGAGCCTTGTCGATCTCCGCGATCTCCGCCGGGCTGAGGTCCCAGTCCGCGCCGCCGCGGGTCTGCTCCACCTGCTCAGGGCCGCGCCCGCCCACGATCGCCGCGGTCACCTCGGGCCGACGGAGCACCCAGGCGATGGCGAGCTCCGCGACGCTGTGCCCCTTCCTGGCTGCAATCGCCTTCAGCTTTTCAACGAGCGCGAGGTTTGCGCTGAGGGCAGGCTCCGTGAAGTGGGGGTTCTTTTTTCTCCAGTCGGTGTCGGGAAGCTGTGCGACGCGCTCCTTTGTGAACCTGCCGGCAAGCAGTCCCGCCTGCATGGGGCTGTAAACGATCACGCCGATCCTGTTCGCCCCGCAGAAGGGAAGGAGCTCCTTCTCCACGTCACGGCGCAGCATGCTGTACGGGGGCTGCAGCGATGCCACGGGATGTATCTTCTGTAGCCGCGTGATCTGCGGGACGGAGAAATTGGAAACACCGGCGAACCTGATCTTGCCCGCTTTCACCTGGCGCGCAATCTCGGTCCAGCCCTCTTCGATCTCAGGTTCGGGATCCGGCCAGTGGATCTGGTAGAGATCGATATGGTCGGTGCCGAGTCGGCGCAGGCTTCCTTCCAGCTCTTCGCGCACGCTTTTCGCGGTCAGGCGGCCGACGATGGTCGGGCCCTTTCCCTGCAGGACGCGGCCGCACTTGGTTGCGATGAGGACCTTGTCGCGCCGGCCTGCCACGGCCCTGCCCACGACCTCTTCCGAATGACCGATGCCGTAGACGGCAGCCGTGTCGATCCAGTTGATGCCGATGTCGATCGCTTTCTGGATTGCCGCCACGGAGGCGGCATCGTCCTGCGGCCCCCAGCCGTACGCCCACTCATCGCCGCCCATGGCCCACGTGCCCAGGCCTATGCGCGTGATGTCCAGGTCCGAGGCCCCCAGCTTTCGCGTTTTCATGCTTCTTCTCCCATCGTGCCCGCCAGATTGACCAACACGTATGGATATATACATTTGTATTGAATATGGCCATAAGCATCAGGAACAAGGACACCGAAAGACTTGCGCGCGAGGTCGCCCGAGAGACCGGCGAATCGATAACCCAGGCCATTCTTCACTCCCTGGAGGAGCGCCTTCTCCGCCTGACGGATCGCAGACATGCCCGAGATCTCGGCGCGGAAATTCGAAAGATCGGCGAGAGATGCGCCGCGCTGCCGGATTTGGACACGAGAAGTGCGGAGGAGATACTCGGGTACGACGCACATGGAGGAGACGACTTTTCGCAGACGGATGTGACGGCAGTCCCGTATTGACGATCGACGACCTGCGCCTTCTCACCCGCGCAGCGGCCGACTCAGCTCCGTCCGCCAGGCGGTCTCGTCTGCGCCTGTTTCCGGGCCCGCGAGGTAGCACTCCAGGAGCTCATCGGCGGTCTTGAGGCCCTGCGCCTTTATCCAGGCGCCGAACTCGCCCCAGGCCGCGCCCAGGCCCTCGTAGCCACCGTGGTAGATCGTGCGCACGACCTTTCCGGCAGCGAGCGTGCCCGGCGTCACCCGGCCCTGCGCGGCGACCGGCGATGCGACAGGCAGGCAGATCTCGAAGTCGAAAAGCTTCGGATCCATGCGCAGATGGTGCGTGAACCACGGCCCGGTGGCGGCAATGCCCTGGNNGCGGTCATCCGTGACTGCGTCTGGACGATTTCCGGTGTATCGATCATGCAGCGCCTCCTGTGCGTGCCATCATGAGGTTCCTCTCTGGTTGCATTTCCAAATGGAAATGTCAGGTAAAAAGCAAATATATACCTTCACATGGCCGATGTAGAATGAAGAACTCCTGGAGTCACCTATGTCGGCGAAAACCACCACGTCCCCGGCCGCAGGAAAACGCATCCCGCGGACCGGCCTCACGCTCGGCTTCAAGGCCCTGGTGTTCGGTGCGGGCATCGTGCTGATGACCGCGATCGCCCTGGTATCGCTCGCCGTCTGGCAGAGCGGCCGCTACAACAGGCTCGCCCAGGGTGAGGTCGATGGCTTGATCGACAGCGACCTCGACAACATCACGCAGGGCATTTATAACCTCGTCGTCACGGAGGACGAGGGCATCCAGCAGCAGTCGAGCGCCGATCTCAAGCACGTGCAGCGTCTGCTTGCGGAAACGCGGGTGCGCCAGGAAATACTCCGCACCCGCGTCGGCGGGACCGGATACGTCTATGTCCTCCAAGGCAGCGGCGAGAACCGCGGGCGGTACATCATCTCCCAGAGGGGAGAGCGCGACGGAGAAAACATCTGGGGGAGCATGGACAGCGCCGGCCATCCCGTGATCCAGGAGATTATCGCAAAGGCTGTTGCGCTCCGGCCGGGAGAGCTCGCAACGGCGCACTATCCCTGGCAGAACCCCGGAGAAAAAGCGCCGCGGTGGAAGATCGTCCGCCTTGCCTACTTCCCGCCGTGGGACTGGGTCATCGGGACCAGCGCGTACGATGACGAGCTCGAGGGGTACCGCACCATCCTGACCCAGGGGCGGCAACGGATGACTGCCATCATGGGTGGCACGGGTATCGCGATCACCGCTCTCATGGGACTCCTCGGGGCCTTCCTCTCCTGGATCATCCTCGTGCGGCCGGTCCGTCGCCTGACAGGCGCCCTGGAAACCGTCATCGGAGGGGACTTGAGCGGAGCGGTGGACGTGCGCGCCCCCGACGAGATCGGGGTCCTGGCGCGGACATTCAATATCATGTCACAGAAACTCAAGGAAACAGTGGAGGGGCTGCGTCAGAGCGAGGAAAAGTACCGCGCGATATTCGACAATGCGACAGAGGGAGTCTTCCAGACCTCGGTGGAAGGACGCTTCCTCGCCGTCAATCCAACGATGGCTGCCATTCTGGGCTACGACTCACCTGCGGACCTGATGGAACACGTCACCGACCTGCGGTCCCAGCTCTACGTCCGTCCCGCGGACCGCGACGAGCTGGTCGCCACGCTCCGTGCAAAGGGGAAATCCATTGGGCTGGAGGTCCAGTTCCGACGGAAGGATGGATGCGTGATCTGGGTCTCCCTGACCGAGCGCCTCACGCAGGACGGGACGCAGTCGCGCATCGAGGGCTTTCTCTCCGACGTGACCGAGCGCAGGCGGCTGGAAACGCAGCTTCTCCAGTCGCAGAAGATGGAAGCGATCGGGCTCCTGGCAGGCGGGGTGGCCCACGATTTCAACAACCTGCTCACGCCGATTCTTGGATACGCGGAGATCCTGGAGTCCAGCCTTTCCATGGATGAGACGTCGCGGGAACAGTTGGGCGACATCCGGCGGGCCGCGGAGCGCGCGCAGGACCTGACCCGACGGCTCCTCACTTTCAGCCGCAAACAGATGATCGAGCTGAAGATTATCGATCTCGGCGACGTGATCCGCCACCTGCAGGGCATCCTGCGCCGGACCATCCGCGAAAACATCCACATCGACATCGACATCGCCCCGACCGTGTCGGCGGTGCGCGCGGACGCGGGCCAGATCGAGCAGGTGCTGCTGAATCTCGCCATCAACGCACAGGACGCCATGCCGGCCGGGGGGACGCTCTCCATTGAGGCGGTGGACATCGACATCGACGAGGCATATGCCGCCGGCCACCCCGAGACCTCACCGGGACCGCACGTGATGCTCGCGGTGAGCGATACCGGCGTGGGCATGGACGACCGCACGATGGAGCATCTCTTCGAGCCGTTTTTCACGACCAAGGAGCTGGGCAAGGGCACGGGCCTCGGGCTCTCTTCCGTGTACGGCATCGTCCGCCAGCATGGCGGGACGATCAACGTCTACTCGGAGAAAAACCACGGGAGCACATTCAAGATCCTCCTGCCGCGCGCCGCGCACGGCGCCGCGGGCGAACGTCGTGCGGCGGAGCCGGCAGAAACCACGCGAGGCGCGGAGACGATCCTCGTGGTGGAAGACAACGCGATGGTGCGGACGCTCGCCTGCCGGATGCTGTCGAATCTCGGCTACCAGGTGCTCGTCGCCGATACCGTTGAGGCCAGCATCGCCCTTGCGGAGGCGCACAAGGGCAATATCGCGCTTGTGCTGACGGACGTCATCATGCCGCACATGAACGGCCGCGAGCTTTTCAACGAGCTGCACAAGAGATGCCCGGAGATGAAGGCGCTCTTCATGTCGGGGTATCCCAGCAATGTGATCCAGCACCAGGGCGTGCTCGACGAGGGGATGCAGTTCATCCAGAAACCATTCACGTTGCATGCCCTTTCGACAAAGGTCCGCCAGGCGCTCGATTCTCCTGGAACGCCGACGGCCTGAGAGAGCAGCGTCGCACCCCGCTGCGGCCTTGCGCTGTATGGGCGGAGAGAAACTGCGGGCTTTTTCATGAAGTGCCCGGGCCGTACGGTGCGTCAAACCGGGCATGCGCAATGCAGACAATCATTTTCCGCTGCGGGATCGCCTCTCCTTCCTGTGGCTTGCCATCGGGACCGGCATCCTGCTCTTCGCCAACGGGCTTGCCATCGTACCGGTGGCCGCGTGGATCGGGCCCGTCTTCATGGTCCGATTCCTGCGCACGCAGAAGGCCTGGCTGGGTCTCCTGGTCGGGTATCTGGCGAATGCGATCGTTTTCTACGTGCAATGGAACGCCGCTTTCCAGGACGCAGGAGCGATGTTCACGCTCTATACCGCGGCGTTCGGGCTGCTGGTGTATGTCCCCTACGTCGTCGACAGGCTCCTTGCTCCTCACGTCCGGGGTTTTGCGCGCACACTGATCCTTCCCACCGCGTGGGTCGTCATGGAATATGTCCTGCACATCGTTCTCCCCCTTGGAACGTTCTTCAACGTCGGCTACACGCAGTCCGCGAACCTTCCCTTGTTGCAGATCATCTCGGTGACCGGCGTCTGGAGCATCTCCTTTCTCGTGGCGTGGGTTGCCACGGTCGTCAACTTTGCCTGGGAGGCAGGTTTCGACTTCCGCGCGGCCGGGAGAGGCGTCGCCGCATGCGCCGTGGTTCTCCTTGGCGTCATGGCATTCGGAGGCCTTCGGCTCGCCCTTGGACGACCTGCCGGCTCCACGGTGCAGGTGGCAATCCTCACGACCAACGTGGACGGTGAGCCCTTGCCGGACGCGGAGACAATGGGCTGGCAGCACCTCGTGAAGGGCATGCTCACCGCGGAGGAGCGGCAGCAGATAGCGGCGAAGATGGAGGAGATCAACGATGATCTCCTCTCCCGCACGCGCATCCAGGCCCGCGCGGGCGCCCGGATCGTCACGTGGAGCGAGTTCAACGCGCAGACCTTCTCGGACGGCGAGACGCGATTTCTTGACCGCGCCCGGCAGGTTGCCCGCGAGGAAAGGATCTACCTCGTCTTCCCGTTCGAGGTGACGGAGCCCGACATGAATCGACGCGCGGACCCGGCCGTCTTCATGATCAACAAGTCGGTGATGATCACCCCCCAAGGGGATATCGCCTACCAGTACGTGAAGCATAACCTCCTGATCGGCCCCGAATCAGAGACCACTCTGCGCGGCCCGCGGGTCATCGACGTCATCGACACGCCCTACGGCAGGTTGTCGAGCGTCATCTGCCTGGACATGGAGTATCCCGCCTTCATGCGCCTTGCGGGAAAACAGGGAGTGGACATCATGCTGAGCGGCGCTATTGACGGCACGACATCATCGAAGGGCAA
>PMDT01000161.1 GCA_003154555.1 Spirochaetaceae bacterium | reverse complement strand
CCCGCCCCATTGGGTCCCAGGAAGCCGAATATTTCCCCTTCCCGTACTGAAAGGTCTATCCCCTTCACGGCTTCCACGCGCACCGGGCGTCCCTTGCCGCGCCGGCCTTTGAAACTTTTTCGAAGCTCGGAAATGGAAATGATCTCCATACCTGTCGTCTCCTTTGCCTTTCCATGGCTTTCCATAAACTATAAATTTACCATAGCAATTTATTTAATATTTGTCAATATATTTCTTAAATTAATTAATTTCTAATTAATTAACTGAATTCAATCTTGGACAACAAAAAGCCGCGGCAGGCATTCGCCGCGGCTTCTCAATCAGGCAGGTCTATCTACCTGCGTCCAAAAGCCTCCAGGTCCTCAGTGCGAGTAATGGTCATCCCGGTCAGGTCGGCGCCGCGGATTCTCAGGCCGTGCGCCTTGATGCCCTGAATCGTGGTATTGCGGATCGTACATTCGGAAAAGTCGATCTCATCCAGGTCGCAGTCGACGATCGAAAGCTTTTCCGCCGGGGCGCGAAGATTGCTGTACATCTTGTAGTTGGTGTCTCGAAAGCTCACCTTTCGAAGCGTGCTGCTGCGAACCGAAAGCGAGTCGAAGGCGATCGCGTCGAACCGGCAGTCCTTGATCTTGGACGCCGTGATCTCCGCGTCCCTGAAACGAGTTCCGCGAAGGTCGGTATCCACCAGCTCGGAGTCGGCGATGCGGGAGCTCTCCAGGACGCAGCCCTGCGCCCTCACGTTCACCATCGATGCGGCCTCCAGCGCAAGTCGACTGACGGTGGCGCCGGTGAGCCGCACGTCCTTCATCCTCGCGGACCGGGAGAGATTGAGGGAGGCGACGACCGCCCCGGAAAACCGGCTGTCTGTGATGCTGCAGCTTTCCTGCAGGGTCATCCCGTTGATCCGTGAACCCGAGATCCGCAATGCCTTCACCGACGTGGAGCCCAGGAGCACGATCTTGCTGGTCTTTGAGCCGGCCAAGGAAAAATCCTTCAGCTCTGAATGCTCCATGCGCAGCTCGTGCAGAGAGGCACCCGCGAACGAGCAGTCCTGCATCGTGCTGTCCACCAGGTCAACATCCTTGAACGTGGAGGCGGAGAAAGAGTTGTCCTTGATCTTCGACCTCACCAGGTGCATGCCCGACAACCTGCTGAAAACCACGCGGTTGCCGCGGAACTCGTACTGCTCCCCCTCCGGCTGCTCGATCCGCGATGAGTTCTGCCCGTTCGCGGACCAGCGACCACCGCTGCCCTCGCTCCAGTCCCCGACCGCGCCGCGAACCTTGTCCTGGACATGGACGCCGAGCCCGCTCGTGATGCCATCCACCATGTCGTTCACCCAGTCCATCTCGAGAAAGCCTTCCGGGACGAACGGCTGCCGACGATGCCGGCGGCCCCCGTGCTTTCCCCAGGACTCGTCATCCCAACCGTTGTCCGATTCCGGGCCGGCGTGCACCGAATTGCCCGGCGGCGGGTCGCGCGGCTCCGGCGACGCAGGGGCAGCCGGGGCATCGTTGCTTCCCGCCAGCGCCTTCAGGAGCTCTTCCGCCTGCTCGGGAGTGAGGATGCCTTTCTCCTGCATCGCGTGAATCCTGTCAGCTGCCTTGCTGCTCATCGGCCTTGTCTCCCTTCTTCCTGGACCGCAGGAGGCTGATCGCGTCCTTGTAGCTGACCTTCCCGGATTCCAGGCCCTCGAGGACCTGCTCATCGGTCATCTCCTCACCGCTTCCCTGCCCCAGCGTGGCATCCGGCGCGGCAGTTGCCGCGGGCCGGCCGGCGGGTGGACCACCGAGGTTGAGCTTCTGCTTGATCGTCGCAAGGTGTCCCTTGACAGTGGGGTAGCTCACACCGAGTGCCGCCTCCATATCACGGATCCTGCCCTCGCAATAAATGAAGACGCGCAGGAAGTGCAGCTCATCGGGAGTGAGGGATCCGAATTCGTTCATGACGAATTCCCCTTCCACTTTGAGCCCGCATGAATCGCAGACCAATACCCGTGGAAAGAGCTGACCGTTGCATGACGGGCAGCGGACATTTGCATCAATTCTGCTTCTTGGCATGCCTCAAGTATATCTTAAATAAATTAATTGTCAATTAATATTTTTAATACTCATGAGCAGGTCAAAACGACTTTTCCGACGCTTTTTCCGCTCTGGAGAAAGGCTTGCGCAGCCCCTGCATCGGAAAGGGGAAATGTCTTGCCGATCACCGGTTTGTACGCGCCAGTCTGGAATCCTTCCAGCACCGCGTCCACCGCTTGCATGAGCATGTCGCGTCCGGGCGCGGTGTCGAAAAGCTTCAGCATGTTCAGGCCCATGAGCCCCGCGTTGGCCATCTGCAGACCGATATTCGTGAAAAGGGGCGTACGGAGGAGCCAGAGGAGCGTGCGCGGAATCGATCGGCGCAGGCCCGTAACTATGGAAGAAACCCCGTAGCTCACAACCCTGCCGCCGGGCGCAAGACGCCGCATGGAGTCTTTCAAGGCCCCGGCGCCGCGCGGCTCCGCGATGACCGAGAAATCACGCCCATAGTCGCCATCCCGTGCGCTGAACTCGTTATACGTCAGAACTTCCGCTGCCCCGAGAGAGCGCACGAGCTCCTTCTTCCCCGCGCTGCCCACCAGGCCGACCACCTGCGCCCCTGCCTTGACCGCGATCTGGACCATCGCCGTTCCCAGGCCGCCTGCGGCACCGGGGATGAGGATGCGATCTCCCTCGCGGATCCGTGCTATATCAACGAGCGCGATCCAGGCGGAAGCGAAGGCGACCGGAACCGACGCCGCCTCCTTGTCCGAAAGCCTCCGCGGCGTCGGCCGCACGTGGTCCGCCGGAAGCACGATCTCGTCCGCGTAACCGCCGAAACGGCACATCGACAGCACCCGCTGGCCCCGGCGGAACGACTGCACGTCAGGGCCCACCTCGGCCACGACACCGGCAATCTCGAAGCCGGGGACAAAAGGAATCCGGGGAGCCTCCGGATACAGCCCCATGCGCATCTGCACGTCGGCGAAATTAATCCCGGCCGCGCTCACCTTGATCCGCACGTGCCCGGCCGTCAGGGCCGGAGACGGACCTTCCACGAGCCGCAGAACAGGGGGTCCGCCGAACCTCGTGATCCGGATCTCCTTCATCATCGGGGAGCATATATGACCGGCACGCTCTCGTCCACGAGGCGGCGCGTGTTGACAGGCGCGCGTGAGCCGCTTGCGCCCCCGCCAGGACCGGAGTAGAATCGCGCCATGAGAAGAGCGTGTGCCGTCGTCGTCCTGCTTCTCATTGCCGCGAGCCTCGTCGCGCAGGAAGCAAAGCTCTCCTTCACCTGGGCATTCGTCAAACGCGCCGCGGACGGTTCCGCGGTGCCCATCAACTTTTCGGAGAAGGTCAACATCAAGCCCGGAGACCTTTTCAAGATCCACATCCAGCCGACCGCCGGAACGTTCGTCTATCTCGTGCTCCAGGACGCCAGTGACGACACGCAGCTCCTCTTCCCCGAATCCTTCGACCTGTTCGGCAAGACATCCTACGCCCAGCGCTATTTCATCCCCGAAGGGGACGACTGGTTCACGCTGGACGGCGCGAAAGGGACCGAGCGTTTCTACCTGGTGGCGTCGGCCGAACGCCTGCGGACGCTGGAGTCGCTCATCCTCGCGCTCCAGAAAACCGCATCGAATCAGGGCTCGACGGCCGCGGCGAAAGCCGCCGCGCGGCAGGCGGTGCTCGACGAGATCAAGCGCCTCAACCAGCAGCACAGCCAGCTGGCTGTGGCCGCGGAAAAGCCCGTGACCATCGCGGGAGGCACACGTGGCATCAACGAAGCAGTCGCAAAGCTCGCGACCCGCATCGACGCCGCCGGATACTACAGCAAGTTCTTCCGGCTCGAGCACTGAAAGCCGGACCGGGCTCACCTTCGGCATCATCGTCGCGGTCTGCATCGGCCTCGCGTGGGCGATCGCTTTCGCCGCGACGGGTCTCCGTGGTGACTGGAACAACCGGCTCAACGACCTTTTCTTCCAGCTCCGCTACCGGCTCCGGGGAACTGAGAAGATCACCCCGTCCATCAGCCACGTCGACCTGAGCGACTCTGAGCTGCGCTCACTCGCGTTGAAAAGCGGGGACCGCCGCGACTTTGCCCGGCTTGTGAGGGTGCTCTCCAAGGCGGGTGCCTCATCGATCATCTTCGACATCGACTTTCCCGAGCAGGGACTGCCGGACGGGGACGCTGCATTCGTGGCGGCTGTCGCCGGGGCGGGGAACGTGATCCTCCCGGCTCTCCTGCCGCCGGCGGACTACAGCAAGCTCTCCGCGCCATCGCCGACGGGCGTCGATCCCCTTGCGCGGTGGCTGTGGCACCCGAAAGTCCTCGTGAGCGGCACCCCCCCCGAAGCGCGTTCATCGACCCTGAGCTTTCCCGATCTGGCGGCCGCAGCGCGCGGCATCGCCCATTTCAACAGCGAACCCGACCCCGACGGGGTCTACCGGCGCATGCCGCTCCTGATCCGCTACGCAGACGGCTACGTGCCGGGTCTCGCGCTGCTCGCCGCAACGGACGCCCTGCAGGTCGATCCCTCCACGATCGAGGTCTCCTTCGGCACCGCGATCAGAATGCCGGCGGCAAAGATGCCGGACGGCACCACGCGCGACGTGTCGATCCCCATCGACAGGAATGGCAGAATGATCGTCGATTTTGCCGAGCCCTGGGGCACGGGTTTCGCGCGGTATTCATTCACCGGTCTCCTGGAGGCGGAGAATGACCCGGACAAGGCCGACCAGGCTGCGTCCGTGATTGACGGCGCTCATGTCCTTGTGGCCGACATCACGACGAGCGGCGCCGACTACGGCCCCACGCCATTCGAGCGGGTCTACCCGAAGGCGGGCCTCCATCTGAACATCCTCAACAGCATTCTTTCGGACCACTTCCTCCGCGCCCCCGCCTGGTGGGTGGTGCTGCTCCTGAACGCCGCATTTGCGGCGCTCGTCTGGTTCTTCGCATGGCGTCTGCGGCCCCTGGCCTGCTCGCTTCTGAGCGTGCTCGCATGGGCGGCGCTGGGTGCAGGGGAGTTCTGGCTCTTCACGGCAGGCGGCATCATGCCGACCCTCGCGGCGCCCACGCTCGGCATGGTCCTGCTGCTCATCGCCGTGAACGCGTATCGGTTCCTCCTGTCAGAACGGGAGAAGCTCGCCTTCCGCCTGCGCATGGAGCGCTATTTCGCCCCCAAGCTCATGACGAAGATACTCGCCAACCAGGGCAAGCTCATGACGGCGGACCAGAAGGTGATCACGATTCTCTTCAGCGACATCTCTGGTTTCACCTCGTGGTCCACGACCCAGACGCCCGACTCGATCCACCACACGCTCAACGAGTATTTCGAGGTGATGACGGAGATCGTTTTCCGCCACGAAGGCACGGTGGACAAGTTCATCGGCGACGGCCTCATGGCATTCTTCGGCGATCCGCTGCCGCAGCGCGACCACGCGCTGCGCGCGGTGCGGACCGGTATCGAGATGCAGCAGGCCCTGCGGGGTCTGCGGGAGCGCTGGGCGGCGGAGGGGCGGGCGCAGCTTCACATCCGCATCGGCATCAATACCGGCGAAGCAGTCGTCGGAGACATGGGCTCGCGCCGTATCATGGCCTACACGGCCATCGGCGCGAACGTCAACCTTGGCTCCCGGCTGGAAAGCAAGGCCCCGGTGGACGGGGTGCTCGTGAGCGCCCCCGTTCACGACGCGGTAAAGGACGCGGTGGGCACGCGCTTCGCCGGCAGGATCACGGCAAAAGGAATCTCGGAAGATTTCGACACCTGGGAAGTGATTGTGCCCTGAAATGCCACGGGGTACCGTGG
>PMDT01000365.1 GCA_003154555.1 Spirochaetaceae bacterium | reverse complement strand
CGGAGGCTCGCGGGAGGGCTCCAGCTCACGCCGCGGGCGATCGCGAATGACGGCCTGCTGGACATCTGCACGACGCTGCCGCTGGGGCTCTTCAAGAGATTCGGCATCTTCGGCGAGGTGAGGAAGGCCGCGCACCTTGCCAACCCGGCGGTGAGATATTTCCAGACCGCGAAGATAGACTACGAGTACCGGGAAGAGGCCCCCGCGCATCTGGACGGTGAGCTGATGTTCGCCACACGCTTTGCAGTGGATATCCTTCCCGGCGCCCTGCGCACGATTTACGATCCACAGGGGCCGCACTACTTCAAGGTGTGATCCTTCCCGCAAGCGAACGGCCGCGGCTTCGTTCGTCAGACCGTCGCGGTGTCGCTTCCCAGGAGCTCCAGCACCTCCTGGCCCTCCTCCCGCTCGTGGCGGAACTGCCGCGTGTACAGCTCATAGTAGTGACCGCGCGCCTGGATGAGGCTGTGGTGCGTGCCCATCTCGGCTATCTTCCCTGCCTGGATCACGCAGATACGGTCTGCGCGTCGTATCGTGGAGAGCCTGTGCGCGATGATGAAGCTCGTGCGGCCGCGCATGAGCGTTTCCATGCCCTTCTGGATGAGGCTCTCCGTGAGCGTGTCCACAGAACTGGTGGCCTCGTCCATGATGAAGACGTCCGGTCGCGCCAGTATTGCGCGCGCGAGACTGATGAGCTGCTTCTGGCCCACCGAGAGGCGATTGCCGCCCTCCCCCACCTCGGCGTCGTAGGTTGTGTCCAAGCCCTGGATGAAATCGTGGGCCCCCGCCTGCATCGCCGCTTCCTCCACTTCTGCATCGATGGCGGCAAGCCTCCCATAGCGGATATTTTCCCGCACCGAGCCCGAGAACAGGTGCGGGGTCTGCAGCACCATGCCGATGCGCGACTGGATTTCGTGGAGGGGAATCTGCATGTAGTCCCTGCCGGAAAGGCGGATGACGCCTCCCTGCGGCTCGTAAAACCGGCAGACAAGGTTGACGATGGTCGACTTGCCCCCGCCCGTCGGCCCGACGAGTGCAATCGTCTCTCCCTGCCGGACACGAAGGGAGAAGTCCGTGAGCACGGGCTTTCCCTCCTGGTAGTGGAAGCTTACGTGATCGAACTCGATATCGCCGGAGAAGCACGATGCCGGTGATTCCTCCATGCCCGCGTCTGAACTGTCGCTGATTTCAGGTATCGCGTCGATGAGAGAGAATGTCCTTTCCGCCGACGCAATGGATTGCTGCATGTCGGCATAAACGCGGGCGAGGTCCTGCACGGGCCACATCATGAACGTGACGTAGCCGAGAAAGGCCTGGATGCCGCCCACGCTGATGAGCCCCCAGCGCGCCTGCAGCCCGCCGAACCACACGATCGCCCCGATGGCCAGGGCGCTGATGATCTGCACAAGCGGCAGGAAGAGCGCGGAGAGCCACGCGGCACGGAAGCCTGCCGCGCGCATGTCCCCCGTGAGACGGGAGAACTCCGCAAGGTTCTTCTCTTCGCGGCAGAGTGCCTTCACGACGCGCACGCCCGAGATGCTCTCATTGTAGGCCGCGGTGATCTTGGAGTTGAGCCTCCTCACCTTGCGGTACTCCCCCACGATGCGGTTCTTGAACTGTACCGCGACGATCACCAGGAAGGGGATGGTGACGAAGATGATCGCCGCCAGCCTCCAGTCGATCAGGAACATGAAGACCGTGGAGGAGATGATGTTCGTGACTGCCCAGCAGACATCGTTGAGTCCCCAGGTGATGAGATTCGAGATGCGGCCCGAGTCCGACGTCACGCGCGCCATGATCCATCCCACGGGCGTGCGGTCGTAATAGGAGAACGACAGCTCCTGGAGGTGGTTGAACATCTTTTTCCTCAAGTCATACTGGACGCGCTCGCCAAGGGTGCCGGCAAAGAACACCATGCCAAAAACGGCGCATGCCTGCGCCACGATGATGCACCCCCATAGGAGCACGATGCTCGCCAGCCGCGTCGGGTCATGCGCAAGAATGGCCTCGTCGATGATCCTCTTGTTGAGGAATGTGAAGTATCCGTCACCGAAGGCCACCATCGCAATGAGACCGCAGAAGGCGAGCACGCGGGGCCAGTACTTCCTGACCTCGCCGAACATGCGCAGCACCGTCTTCCCGTTGAAGCCGGTCGTGAACTCTTCTTCGTCGTGGATGTAATCAGGCAAGGCTGATCTCCTTTGAAAGCTCTGTTTCGATGCGGGTCTGCAGGTCGAAGATCTTCCTGTACATCCCGCCCGCCGCGAGGAGGGACGCATGCGTGCCGCGCTCCACGATGCGCCCCTTGTCGAAGACAAGGATGAGGTCGGCCTTCATCAGGCTCTGGATCCTGTGCGCGATGATGAAGGTCGTGCGGCCCTCCATGAGGATTTCAAGGGCCGCGCGGATGGCTGCCTCCGTTTCGGTGTCCACTGACGAGGTGGAGTCATCGAGGATGAGGATGGCCGGGTCCTTGAGCAGGGTCCGCGCGATGGCCACTCTCTGCTTCTGGCCGCCGGAAAGCGTGACACCCTTTTCCCCCACCATCGTCTCGTAGCCCTTTGGAAACGTGAGAATCACATCATGGATCGCCGCCGAGCGGGCGGCCGCTTCCACCGAATCCTCGCTCACCTCCCCTGCGACCCCGTAGGTGATGTTCTCCCGCAGGGTGCGGGAGAAGAGGAAGGGCTCCTGCTCCACGATTCCAACCTGCCGGCGCAGGTCGTGACGCGCATACTCGGTGAGCTCCCTGCCGTCCAGGGTGATGCTTCCGCCGGTATAGTCGTAGAACCGGGGCACGAGGTTCACGAGGCTGGTCTTGCCGGATCCGGTTGAGCCAAGAAGTGCGATGGACTGTCCCGAGGAGCAATGGAAGCTCACCCCGGAGAGGATGGGCTTCGCGGGGTCGTAGCCGAATGAGACGTCCCGGAAAACGAGGTCCCCCCGGAGACGGGTGCCCGCGATAGGGCTTCCCTGCGCAAGGGGCTCCTG
>PMDT01000412.1 GCA_003154555.1 Spirochaetaceae bacterium | reverse complement strand
AAGACACCACACCAGGCAGGCCGGCGCCTTCGGGAGCCGGCCTCTTTTTTTTCCGGACACCCGAGACGCCACCCGTTGACAAAGCCCCCCCCCATCCGTATCATTTTTTTGTGCGTTCACGCCCGAAAAAGCGATCTGTTTTTGAAATTCTTCTGATATCGTCATTCGCAGTCGCCATTGTCCTGGGGGTGCTGCTCGGTTTTGCCCTTGCCGCAACGCGCAATGCGTCGGCCATGGAGCAGTTCACCGATCCCGCGGCGTCGCTGCCGACGAAAATCCTCGATATCAACGATCGTGAGATCACGGAGTTCTTCGGCGACCAGAACAGGGAGCCCGTGACGATCGACCAGATACCCAAGTATCTGCTGGACGCGGTGGTCACGCGCGAGGATCGAAATTTCTATCATCACCACGGGTTCGACATCAAAGGCCTTCTGCGCGCCGGCTTCAACATCGTCATGGGACGCTACGTCTCCGGCGGCAGCACCATCACGCAGGAGCTCGCGGGCCAGCTGCACAAGGCACGCCGGGACATCACGATCAAGCGCAAGCTCGCGGAGATGTGGTGGGCGGTCCAGATGGAGAGACGGTACACGAAGGATGAAATCCTCGAGATGTACCTCAACGAAATGTCCTTCGGGCACGGCAACCAGGGGGTGCAGGCGGCGAGCAAGTTCTTCTTCAAGCACGACGTCTGGAACGACACCCTGGCCGAATCGGCCATGCTCGTGGTGCAGCTCTCCAGCCCCACGATCAACTCCCCCATCCGCAACCCCCAGCGCGCGCGGAAGCTTCAGAAAGATACGCTGGACAGCATGGTGCGGCTTGGCTACGTCACGAAAAAACAGGCGGACGATTCCTACAAGGATTTCTGGGACAAATACGATTTCACGCGCGCGAACTCCAGCGCCTTCCTCGATCGCGAAGACAAGGCGCCGTATTTCAGCGAATATGTCCGCAGCAAGCTCGATGACCTGCTCGTGGGCGGCTACGATTACCTGAAAGACGGGCTGGTCGTCCACACGACGCTGAATCTCGACTACCAGAAAGCGGCCGACGAGCAGATGGCCAAGGGCATCGACGACGTCAACGATACCTACCTGAAAACCGCCGGCACCAAGCTCGCGTCGACGAACGGCCTCTTCCTGCCCCTTGTCGACATGCTGGGCTTCACATTCGACATCGACGACCTGATGATCCGCAACCGGAACGCCACGGGCAATGCGAAACGCGAATACTCCACGAACATCGCGCCGGTGGTGGAGATCGTCTCGTCGCTGTTCGGGCTCACGAAGGCGGAGGACATCGTGGCGGCCGGCATCGACACGTCGCTCGCCGTGACGCGAAAGACGCAGATACAAGGTGCGCTCGTTTCCATCGACCCCAGCAACGGCTACATCCTGGCCATGGTCGGAGGGCGGCAGTTCTCCCGGGGCGACCAGTTCAACAGGGCGACGCAATCACGCGTGCAGCCCGGCTCCACGTTCAAGCCGCTGTACTACTCTGCTGCCATCGACTCGCGCAAGTTCACCGCGGCAAGCATGATCCTCGACGCGCCGGTGATCTTCACGAAAGCGGATGGCACGACATATGAGCCGCAGAACTACCTTGGCAAGTGGCAGGGAAGAGTGCTCCTGCGCCACGCTCTGGCGGAGTCGATGAACGTTCCGTCGCTGAAGATCCTCGACGGCATCGGCTTCGACGCCGCAATCCAGAGGGCGAGCAGGCTGCTCGGCGTGTCCGACCCGGCCGAAATCGACAAGCGCTTCCCCCGGTACTATCCCCTCGGGCTCGGCGTCACCTACGTCAGTCCCCTGGAACAGGCGCGGGCATACTCGGTCTTCGCAAACGGCGGACGGGAGGTGGAACCTGTCGCCATCCGCTACATCGAGGACCGCAACGGAAAGATCATCCTGGAACCTGCCAAGGAAGCGCTGGCGATGGAGAACCGAAAGGGCGACGCCGCGCAGATCATGAGCCCCCAGACGGCGTACATCATGACGAGCATCCTCCAGAGCACGCTCCGCGAGGGAACGCTCACGGCCGCGGGATTCATCCTGGACATCTGGAACGACAAGGCGCAGCCCTTCGCGGGAAAGAGCGGGACCACGCAGAACTGGGAAGACGCGTGGACCGTGGGGTACTCTCCGTATGTCACCACGGCGATCTACTTCGGCTTCGACGACGGGAACACGTCCATGGGCACGTCGATCACGGGCGGGCTCAAGGTGGCTCCCGTGTGGGGCCAGTACAACAAGACCATCCACAAGGATCTTCCCGTCCGGCAGTTTGCCCGGCCGGAGACGGGGCTCGTGAGCGTACAGGTGAGCGCCGTGAGCGGGCTCCTGCCCACGGCCGCGACCACGAAGAAAATCACGGAGATATTCCTCGCCGGTACCGAACCGAAGACATTTGACGAGATCGAACAGTACAATGCCGACCAGACGAACGAGACGCTGGACAACCTGCGCAATTCGCTGGGCAGCACGTTCGACACCCCTCCCACAACCGATCAGGGGCAGCCCGCGCCTGACACGACAGGCACGGCCGCCGCACCTGGCGCCAATCCGCTTCTGGACTGAAAGCGATGGGCAGCGTGCGGCGCTACTCGAAAGACCATACCTGGATCGCCGTGGACGGCATGCGCGCGCGCGTGGGAATCTCCGATTTCGCGCAGGGCGAGCTGGGTGATATCGCGTACGTCGAGCTTCCGGCGGCAGGGACGGCGGTGCAGCGTGGGGACGTGGCATGCACGGTCGATTCCCTGAAATCCTCCAGTGAGATCTACGCCCCGGTCACGGGTACCATCGTCGAGGTGAACGCCGCCCTCTCCGCGGAGGAGAATTACGTCCTCGTCAACCGCGATCCCCTGGGCGACGGCTGGCTCTTTGAGATCGAAATGTCGAATCCGGCGGAGCTCGATCTGCTCCTGGACGAAGAAACATACGCCGCCTTCATCCGCGGCGCGTAGCTAGTGTTCTGTAAACGACCTCAA
>PMDT01000301.1 GCA_003154555.1 Spirochaetaceae bacterium | reverse complement strand
CAGCGTAAACAGGACGAGTCGCACTGCTGCCCTGCCATCATCCGGCCGCGTCGAGCGCTTGTTGCCGTAGAAGCAGCGAAACAGCTCGTAGGTGCCGTCGATCAGGTGCACGATCATACGCAACCGCCGCTCATGACCGCACCGTAGCACGGCCGGCGTGCGAATGCCAACGAAGAGAAGGCTGCCTGGGGATTCCGTCTGGCCGTTGCCCGGTTTTCCTATTTCGCGAAATATTCCTTCATGGGTGTGAAGTAGTAGTCGATCCAGCCCTTCTTGTATTCCGCCGAGCTCCCGGCCGGCAGATCGCTGTGTGTGAGCGTTATTTTCGTGCCGCCCTTGGCAGCGGTGAGTGCGACTTCGAGCCGGGAGTCAGGTGCGTCGGCGGCGAAATCGGTGGAGCGCCAGGACTGAACGATGCGTTTCCCGGGCTCGAGCTCCAGGTTCTTGCCCGAGATGTAGCCGTCCCAGGCCGTATGCTTGCCGCCGACCCTGGCGACGACAGTGGCAGCGCTGCCGGTCATGTCGCTGTGCTGCTTGCCGCTCAACCAGGCCTTGTAAATGACGTCAGGCTCGGCGGGAATCACGGCGGACATCACAATGGTTTCTGCTTTCATGACACAAATCTATACCTTCTTGTTCCGCAGGTGTGAGAGGCAAAAATGCCAACTGTAAGAGGGGAAAGCGCCAGGGGTGGACGTCAGCCCTGACGCGGAGGGAGCGGCCGCGCGCGCGCCAGGACGCGTTGATCGGGATGCCCGATCGCAACATTGAACCTTGACGCGTCCCCTTTCCCGGTCATAACTTCCCACATGCGTTGCTCACATTGCGGCCAGACAAACGAATCATATGTCACTCTCTGCGTCGGTTGCGGGCGGCCTCTTGCCCCCGCGCCGCAGGCGGCGCGGACCGGTCCGGTTGACCCGGGCTATTCCACGGTCGAACAGGGCAGGGGGAGCACGATACTCTTCTTCGGTATCCTCAGCATCATCCTGGCAGGACTAATTCTCGGCATACCGGCGTGGATAATGGCACGCCGTGATCTGAAAAAGATGAGGGCGGGCACGATGTCAATGGATGAGAGACGCGCGACGCTCACCGGCATGGTTTTCGGGATAATCGGGATCTTACTCAATCCGGTCCTTTGGGGCCTTTCGCTGGCATTGTTCATGAAAGCGACCCCTCAACTGTAGAAACGGTGAGTCGCTTTTCCAGGCCTCAGGCCCTGAATCCGAACAATCTCGGGATGAAGGCCGAGATATCGGGAAGGTAGGTGATCAACATCAGCACGATCAGCATGGTCAGGAAGAACGGGACCATGCCTTTCATGATCTTCTCTATCCTGATCTCTCCTATCGCGCAGCCCACGTAGAGCGCGGAACCGACGGGCGGCGTGAGGAGGCCGATGCCGAGGTTCAGCATGAGGATGACCCCGAAGTGCACGGGGGTGATGCCGAAGCCGGCCCACCCGGGATAGCCGGCCAGGGCGGGAAGCAGGATCGGCGTCGTGATGAGGATGAGGGGCGCCATGTCCATGATACATCCGAGTATCAGCAGGAGAAGGTTGACCATGAGCAGGACGATGAACTTGTTGTGCGAGATGGAGAGCAGGACACCGGTCATCAGCATGGGAACCCGCAGGGTCGCCAGGATGTAGCCGAAGGCGCTCGCCGTGGCGATGAGGCTCATGACCATGGCCAGGGTCTTTGTCGCCTTGAAAAGCACTTTCTTGAGGCGTGAGATCGAGACCTCCCGGTANNGCCGGCGAGGATGCCGACCATGATGATGACGACCGTCAAAAGCCCGAGGATCGAGCCTCTCAAGGCTTTCAAGAGCGCCGGGAAGGAGAACTTTTCACCCTTCGGGTACTTTCGTATCAGCGCAATAATGTAGGCCGAGACCATGAGGCTCACACCGAGAAGGACGCCTGGGACGATGCCGGCAAGAAAGAGAGCGCCGACCGAGGCTCCGCCTGCAACCGTGCCCGCGGCAATGGAATACAGGATCATGTTGTGGCTGGGGGGGACGAGGACGCCCTGGACGGCGGCAGAGATGGTGATGCCGACCGAATAGTCGTTGTCGTAGCCCTTCTTCTTCATCATGGGGATCATGATGGAGCCGATCGCCGACACATCCGCAACGCAGGAACCCGTGATGCCGCCGAAGAACATGCAGGCGACGACGTCCACCAGGGCGAGCCCGCCGCGGAGCCTGCCCACCAGCGCGTTGGCAAGAGTCACCAGCCGCTGGGAAATCCCCCCCTCGCTCATGATTTCCCCGGCGATGATGAACAAGGGGATCGTCAGCAGGGCGAGCGACTGGATGCCGGTCTTCATCTGCTGCGCAAGGACGGCGATCGGGAGCCCCATGTATGCTGCCGTCGCGATCGCGGAAATGATGAGCGTGAACGCGATCGGGACCCGGAGGAAGACAAGGAGGACGAACGAGGAGAAGAGAATCACGATGGCAATCGTTGGATCATACATGGTGTTGTGCCTTCCCCATGAATATCCTGTCCAGGATGTCTTCTTCCGGTTCGACGGACCGGGACCGAAGAAAATCGATGAGCGCCGAATAGAGGACGAGCACGCCGCTCACGGGGATGAAGATGTACTCGAGGTAGGAGGGAAGCGGGATCGACGCGAGGGTGGAATAGGAGCCGATCCTGATCAGCACGATCCCGAAATAGATGAGCACGCCGCCGAAGCAGAAAGTGAGAGTGTCGACGAAACGCTCGGCGACTCCTTCAAGGAATTTCTTCGGGAGGAAGAAGCTGAGGAAATCGATGGCCATGTGGACTTTCTTCCGCACACCGATCGCGAGCGCGATGAAGACGAACCAGATCAACAGTACGAGGACGATCTCGTCCGCCCACGCGATGCTGAAATGCAGGACGTACCGGCAGAAAACGTCGGAGAAAAGGATCACCGTCATTGCAACCAAGAGGGTGAGCGCAAACCACGTGAGTGCGACGAAAATCCAGTCGAAGACGAGCCTGATGTACCTCATGCCGACACTCCTGGGAATTGCACGAGAGGAAAATGCAGCGCGGGGCTGACGCTTCCGTCGGCCCCGCGCCTCCTTGAGACTGCTATTGTACGGCTTGGATCTGGGCGATCAGATCGGCAAAGTCGCTGTAGCCGGCGTACATCGGCTGCACGGCCTTCTGGAACTCGGCGATTGTCGCCGGGCTCAGGTACGTGATGATGCAACCGGCGGCCTTCGCCTTTGCCTCGCTGTCCTTGTCTGACTTGGCCCACAGGGCCTTCTGGTATTCGACTGAAGCCGTCGCGGACTTCATGACGACGTCCTGGTCGGCCTTCGTGAGCTTTGAAAGCACGATCTTGCTGGCGACGAGCACCTCGGGAACCCTCGTGTGACCGTCCACGGTGTAGTACTTCGCGACCTCGAAGTGGCTGAAGGAGATATAGGACGGCCAGTTGTTCTCCGCGCCGTCGATAACGTGGGTCTGGAGGGCCGAATAGACATCGCCCGTTGCCATCGGGGTGGGAGATCCGCCGAGGGCGGTGACCATGTCCATCGGGAGCTTGGCCTGCTGGACGCGGATCTTCATTCCCCTGAGGTCGGCGACTGACTTGATCTCTTTCTTGCTGTTGTAGAAACTGCGGGCGCCGGCGTCGTAGTAGCAGAGGCCCACGAGGTTGGCTTTGTCGACCGACGCGAGAAGCTTCTGCCCGATGGGTCCCGAAAGGACCTTCCACATGTGGTCGCCGTCGCGGTAGATGTACGGGAGGGTGAGAACATTGAGGGCGGGGACGAACTGCGCGAGCGGGGCGAGGCTGATCCGGGCGAAATCCATGGCGCCCATCTGGGTCTGCTCCACGATCGCCTTTTCATCCGATCCGAGCTGGCCGTTGTCGTAGACGGTGATATGGACCCGGCCTTGTGTTCCGACATTGACCAACCGGGCGAACTCGATGTCGCCCTGCGTCGTCGGGTACGACGTCTCATGGATCTCGTAGAGCTTGAACTCGAATTGCGGCTTTGTCGTCTGCGCGGACGCGATCGCGACGACCGCAGCCGCCAGGACCAGGATGATGAAGACTCTCTTCCACATATGACATCCTCCTTCAGGGTTAGGGATACCGAAACGAGCCGCCGACTAGAGGAAATCGGCGCGGAGAGGCGTAAAGACGTCGAGCATGACCGAATCTTCGAGGGCGACGACTCCATGGACGACTCCCCGCGCTGCGTAAAATCCGTCCCCGGGTCGAAGCACGACCGCTTTGTCGCCAATCGTTGCCTCGAACGAGCCCGTGATCACGCGACTGACCTGCTCATGATCGTCATGGGCGTGCGGCGAGCCGACGCCGCCCTTTTTGAATGTGACCTCCGTCATCATGAGCGAGCCGCCGCACACAAGGAGCTTTCTCGACACCTTGTCGTCGACGATCGTTACCCGTCCAGCGCTATTCGTGAAATAGATACCAGCCTCCATTTGTTTCACATAATGGAACACTGTTTCATTAACTTTCGCCATCTTAAGGCCGAAAATTCCAGTTGTCAACAAAAAACTGCCGCATTTCAAAAAGTCGAGCGCAGGAGCGCCACTCACGCGGCACGGCGCGGATTCGGCGACGAGCTACCCCGCGCAGATCGAATGGATCAGCTCATCCACTGAGCGCTTGGGCACGTGGTGCGTGCCATCCGGTGTCCGGTAATACTCAATCGATCGATTGGCCGGCAGATCCTCCATGACGACATGCTCCACCGGTGTACCGAGGGCAATGACGAGCGCAATAGTGAGGTGGCCGGGAAGCCGCAGACGCGATGCAAGCTCTTCCCGCCTTACGGCTCCGAACATGCATCCGCCCAGTCCGCGCGCGGTTGCTCCGAGCAGGATCGTTTGCGCCGCAATGCCGACATCGACATCCGCTTCCTTTGCAAGACCCGTGTCGAGAAGCACCACGATGTAGGCAGCTGGGCGCTCGTCCGGCGTGGGGCCGGGCCAGTCTCTGAGATAGGCCGCCCACGCGAGTGTTTCGAATATGCGCCGATTGGAATCGGGCGCGCAGGAAAGCATGTATTTCAGCGGTTGCCTGTTGGCCGCGGATGGAGCGGCGCGCACCAGGGCAATGAGCTCCTTCAAGGTCGTTTCTTCAATTTGAATGGCCGCATTGAATCGCCGATAGCTCCGGCTCCGTGACACCAACTCCGCTATTTCCATGACCGCAGTGTAGCAGGAGCGCAGGAACATCGAAAGGATCGGATACCGCTGCTATGCCGGGCGCCCCCCGGGCNNACTTACCTGCTATGCCGGGCGCCCCTTCCTCCTGTAGCATTCCTCCATGATTGCTTCCGTCGCCGTTGCTCCGAATCTCGTCGCGCCAGCCTCGCGGACCTTCAGGGCCGCGTCCAGGTCGCGCACGCCGCCCGCTGCCTTGATCTGGACCTTCGCGGATACCGATGCGCGCATGAGCTTCAGGTCCTCGATTGTCGCCCCGCCCGTGGCGAATCCCGTGGAAGTCTTCACGAAGTCTGCCCCTGCCTCTTCGCAGAGATGGCAGGCGGTTCTCTTCAGCTCGTCGGTCAGGTAGCAGTTCTCCAGGATCACTTTGACAAGCACATTGCGGGCATGGGCGACGTCAACGACCGCCTTGATATCGGCGCGCACGTAGTCGAAATCCCGGCTCAACAGCCTGCCGATGTGAAGGACCATGTCCAGCTCGTGGGCGCCCGCCTCGACGGCTTCCCGTGCCTCGAAAACCTTGGCATTCGTCGTGTTGTAGCCGTGGGGGAAGCCCACCACGGCCGCGATGCGCACGTCGGATCCTGCGAGCTCTTTTTTGCAGAGTGCGATATCCGTGGGCACGCAGCAGACCGCCATGACGTCGTACCTGCGGGAAATCGCGCATCCCCTGGCGATGTCATCCACGGTCAGGTTGGGCCGAAGAAGCGAATGGTCAATCATTTTGGCAATATTCTTTGACGTGTACTCCACCTTCTCCTCCCTGGAACAAGGAACGATCATGTCAGTATGTTGTGAGGACAACTTAATCTTGTGGCGGGCGATTCCTGTTTGTCAATAAAAAATCCCCCCCGTGTCCGCTCCTTGCGACATTGATCCGCAATCGCCATGCATGCAAAGCTTTCTTCTGACTCACGTCGAGGAGGCCACATGTTTTCCCACTGGACTGCCACCGAAAGCGATCCCCGGTTCGTCATCCAGGTTCACGGGGGGGCCTGGAATATTCCCGAATCGCTGAAAACAGCGCACATCGAAGGAGTGCGGCGCGCCTACCAGACTGCGCTCGCGGCGCTTCGCAAGGGCGCCTCCCCGCTGGACGCGGTTGTCGATTCGCTCGTCGTCCTGGAGGACGACCCGGCATTCGACGCCGGCACAGGAAGCTTCCTCAATGAGGACGGGAAGGCGGAGCTGGACGCTGCCGTGATGGAAGGGGAAGGCCTCCGCGCCGGGGCGGTCGCCGCGGTCGGCAGGTTCAAGAACCCTTCCGCGATAGCCCGCGCCGTCATGGAGAAGACGGAGCACGTACTGCTCATCGGTGAGGGAGCGGAGAGCTTTGCCCTGTTCCAGGGTTTCACGGCCGTCGACCCCGCCGCGCTCGTGAATGCCCGCGAGTTCGATGGTTACGAGGCATGGGTGCGCGCGGGGAGGCCGGATGCGCGGGTTTTCTTCGACGAGGAGGGAAAGGAGGGAAGCGGCACGGTGGCGACGGAGCATGAGAAGAGAGGCACTGTCGGCATCGTCATCGGAGTACGAAAGGCGGCGGCCCGCCGATGGGCGGTTTTTGCCGGGGCGAGCACCGGTGGCACGCGCGGCAAGAAGCGGGGGCGGGTGGGGGACGTGCCCCTCATCGGTTGCGGAATCTACGCGGACGACGAGGGAGCAGCCGTCTGCTGCACAGGATGGGGCGAGGCATTCATCCGCGCCGCGGCCGCGAAGGCTGTCTCTGACAGGGCCGCCGCGGGCGAGCATCCCCAGAAGGCGGTCGAGGCGGTGCTCCGCGCCATCCATCGTCGAACAGGCGGCCGCGGCGGCATCATGGCGGTAGATTGCCGCGGCCGCCTGGGGGCGGCATTCACCACGCCCGACATGGGGTATGCGGGCCCGCGCTGCCGGCACCTGGTCGTCTGAGGCCGGATTGCCTGGCGCGCGATCTTTCCCGACATTGGGAAATGAAATGCATGCACAGCACACGGAGGCCAGGATGACTTTTGCAGCGAAATACGGACCGTGGGGGGTCGTCGCCGGAGGCTCGGAAGGCCTGGGGGAAGCGTTTGCCCGCGAGCTTGCCTCGCACGGGCTGAACCTCGTCCTTGTTGCCCGAAGGAAGGATGCGCTGGAGCACGCCGCGGCGAGGCTGCGCGCCGATCACGGCGTGGACGTGCGGACGATCGTGCGGGATCTCGCCGACAAGGACGCGGCGGATTCCCTCATCCGCGACACGAGCGGCCTTGAAATCGGGATGCTCGTCTGCGACGCCGCGGTCACCTACACGGGGCCATTCCTGGCCCCGGATATGGCTGACTACCGGCGCATGCTCGACGTCAACTGCGCGTCCGTGCTCGGGCTGATGCACGGGTATGGGCGGCTGATGGCGGCGCGCGCCCGGGGCGGGATCATCGTGATGTCGAGCATGGCCGCGTTCCAGGGATCCCCGGTCGTCTCCGTCTACGCCGCGACCAAGTCTTTTCTCCTCACGCTCGTGGAAGGGGCCGGCGATGAGCTCCGCGAGGTGGGGGTGGACACCCTTGCCTGTTGCCCGGCGGTCGTGCGGACGCCGCACTTCCTCTCCGACGGGCATCCGGCGGGAAAAAGCGTTCCCCTCTCGTTGGAGCCCGAGGTCGTGGCGCGTCTTGCCGTGCAGGCGCTTGGCAGGAAGCGGGTTCTCGTACCCGGACTTATGGGCCGCATGGCGCATGCCATGATGAGCAGGCTGATGCCCCGCGCGGCGGCTGTCTCCATGATGGGCCGCAGCACGCGCGCGTTGTACAGGCAGGTCCCCTGAGCGCCTTCCCTACGCGCGCGGCGGGAGCGAAGTCTCGCAGAGCCAGACGGCTGCGGGCTCGATCTCGCGGAACACCCTGACGGAATACCCTCTATTGGATGTCACTGTTTCGATGAAGTCCGTGTCCTTTGCCGACGGGGCGAAAAGAAGGGCGATGCGGGCGTTGTGCGGCATGCCGACCTTCTCGTAGTAGGAAGGGCGATCGTAGAGATCGAGCAGGCCGAGCCGAAGCTCCGCCTCGCGATAATCGACAAGAAAACAATAGCAGGAGTGGAGCGCCGCCTCCTTGAGCGATGACTGGAGCAGCTTTTCCCACTGGGGTCGGTCGACGAGACCGCTCACGTGGACGTGAATGATGTGGTTGTCCGGGGCGTAGACATTCTTCCAAGGCATGGGTTGGTCGCCCCGAGAGCGTAGGGGGTTGTCTGCACGGTGTCAAGCCGGATCTGCGCCTCGGTCGTCGAAGAGCGGCGGAATGCCCCGCGGCGGCCTTGAGCATCCTTCCGTCCTCCTGTATCACATCCATGGACCGCTTCCGACCATCGAAAAGGAGCCCCGATGCGCAACAGGCAGTTCATCAACGGAAAGTGGATCGAATCCACCGCGTCCCAGGTTTTCGACCAGCGCAACCCCGCCAACCTGGACGAGATCACGGGACAATGGCCGCAGGGCGGGCGGGAGGACGCGCGCGCGGCGATCGAGGCTGCGCAGGCGGCCTTTCCCGCCTGGCGCGCCCTGCCGCCAGCCCGACGCGCCGAGCTCTTCACGAAGCTTCTCGCCGCCCTTTTGCGACGCGTCGAGGAGATTGCGCGCGTCCTCACGCAGGAGAATGGAAAGACCCTGCGCGAATCCCGTGGCGAGGTCCAGTCCGCGTTCCGCGAAATGGAGTACCAGGTCCAGGAGGGCGCGCGCATCGCCTCCAGGATGCCCCCGACGATGAAGGAGGGGATCCTGGGCTACGAAAGACGGGAGCCCCTCGGGGTCGTCGCGGTGATCAGCCCGTGGAACTTCCCCTTCAACGTTCCCTGCCGGAAGGTGACACCCGCCCTCATGGCGGGCAATACCTGCGTCTTCAAGCCATCCAGCCTGACCCCCGGCGTGGGGCGCATCTTCACGGCCCTCTTCGAGGAGGCGGGTTTTCCGCCCGGCGTGATCAACATGGTGGTGGGGGCCGGCTCCACTCTCGGCCAGGAGCTCACGAGCGCGGCTGAGGTGCGCGCCATTTCCTTCACGGGTTCGACGGAGGTCGGCCGGCGCATTCACCGCGTCGCCGCGGAGGCGATGATCAGGACGCAGCTCGAGATGGGCGGCAAGAACCCCCTCGTGGTGCTCGCCGATGCGGACCTCGAACAGGCGGCGGCTGCCGCGGTCGAAGCGGCATACGCCTGCGCGGGCCAGTGGTGCACGTCGACCAGCCGGCTCATCGTCGAGCGGTCCGTGGCGGAGGATCTTCTCCAGCGCGTCCTGGCGCGTGTCGCCGCGATGAAGCTGGGCAACGGAATGGATGAAACGACGGCGATGGGGCCCGTCTGCGGCGCCGAACAGCTCGAGAATGTGCTCCGCTATGTCGATGCGGGGAAGAAGGAGGGGGCCCGCGTGTGTGCCGGGGGGGAGCGCGTGACGGAAGGACCGCTTTCGCGCGGCTGCTTCGTGGCGCCGACAGTGTTTGCCGGTGTGACGCCGTCGATGCGCATCGCGCGGGAGGAAATCTTCGG
>PMDT01000217.1:15647-16185 GCA_003154555.1 Spirochaetaceae bacterium | reverse complement strand
TGGGCGCAGGCCTGGAGGGACAGCCGGATCATATCCTTCTTCCCCTCGACGACGCGGGAGATCCTCTGGAGTGTCTTCGCGTCCATGAATTGCTCGCTCATCTCCACCTCCGCGTCCCCGGCCGCCACGCGTATTCGCCGGAGACGAAGAACCGCGCGAAGATCAGGAAGGGCATGTGCCCGAGCTTCGTGAAGGGGATCAGCGCGATGACGACTTCCCCGATGATCATGTGGGTGACGAGCACGGTGCGATAGTCCAGCCACTGGTGATAGGCCATGTATGCCGTGACGAACGGGGCGGCAACCAGCAAAAGAATGAGATAGTCGCGCACGGTCGTGAGCGCGCGCACGCGGGGAAAGAAAATGCGGCGCGCGAGGAAGAAGACGCCGATCGCCAGGAGCGCGAGGGTCGCCTTGTCCATGAACGGCTCCGGAAGCGTGGGAAGGCTCACACGAAAGGTCTGGGCAAAAAGGATATTGTGCGCCGGCAGGAGCAAGGGGAGCAGGACGAGGACGAGATGAAAAACGAGGCTCACCAC
>PMDT01000217.1:0-15585 GCA_003154555.1 Spirochaetaceae bacterium | reverse complement strand
GGCTCGCCTGGCGCGCCGTGTGGCAGTCGTTGCAGCTCACCGGACCTCTGCCCGTGCGCTGGTGGCAGCTGATGCACGCCGTGTGCATGATGTCGACCGCGGCGGTCCCTTTGTGGCAGGTCGCGCAGGCAGGAGCCTGAAAGCCCTGCACGCCGGTGTGATGGCACTGCTCGCAGCTCACACCCGCGGCGGCGTGGGCGCCGTGGGAGAAGACGACAATTGGTGAATCAGCGTCGGAAAGAATCGTGCCCGAGCGAAGGTCGCCGGCGGTCACGAAATCGTCGACCCGGTGCACCCTTGTCCACGCGGGAGTCTTCGAGGAGTGCGGCGCAGCGGCCTGTGCAGGCACTTGCGCGGTGGACGTCTGGGAGGCGGCTGACGTGGCGTCGCTCTGGGCAAACAGAGGCCCCCCCAAGACGATGAGCGTAATGATGACGCTGTAGAGCAGAATAAGCCTCAAGCGCGACATTGCTGGTGGATCCTGGCTCCTCGAAGATTTCGGAAGTTCAATCACTGAGATATCACAGATTAGAGAAAACTTCAACTGCTTCTGTTCAAGAATTCGGTTAACAGTCGACAAGACCCTTGACAGGCGCCGCTTGACGATTCAGCCCTGTTTGCTTATGAAGGAAGAATACACACATGATCGGAAAGCTCGATTCGGCCAGTCGGCGCCTCTACTTCCTTTTTCTCGCGGGCTTCATGGCCTTCGGCATGATCTTTACGATTGCCGGCGCATCGCTCCCTCAGCTCATTCGGGACTATCACTGGTCCTACGCGGTAACGGGCATCGTGCTTGCGGGAAGCGCAGCAGGATACCTGCTTTCCGCATTCCTGAGCGGCTTGATCGTTCAGCGCATCCCGGCGAAGGTCGTGATCGTTGTCGGCCTCGTCGCCGGGGCGGCAGGCGTCTCGCTGTTCGGCCGTGTCCCGTCCCCCTGGCCCAATCTCGTCTTCACTTTCGCGATGGGACTCTGCCAGGGCTCCATGGAGGTCGTGGCAAATCTCGAGATCATCCATATCGAGCAAAATGGTCAGAGCAGGCTCATGAACCTGCTCCACGCTGCATTCAGCGTCGGGGCGATCGCGGGGCCGGCGGCCGTCGGACTCGTCTCGGGTGCAGGCACGTCGATGCTCGTCGTTTTTCTTGCCGCGGGAATTCTCCTCCTCGTTTTAGCGGTCCTTTTCGGGATCGTGCATTTCCCCCGCGCGAGCTTGACGAGCGGACCGGGGAAAGAGCCGGGGCTGCGTCTCGTCCGCGAACCCGTCCTCCTCCTGCTCACCTTCCTGCTTTTCGCGTATGTCGGGATCGAAATCGGGGTCTCTTCGTGGTCATCGGAGTTCTTTGTGCAGGTTCTCGGTTCCGCGGCATCCCAGGGGGCATATGCGGTTGCCGTGGTCGGGGTGGGCCTGCTCGTCGGGAGGCTCGCCGTCTCCCTCTGGTACAAGGGCAGGCGGCAGGAAGTGCTGATGCTCGGGCTGTCGATGCTCTCTGCCGCCATGCTCCTCATCGTCCTGCTCGTCCACTCCGCGGTCGCGGTGGTGATCGCCTTTTTCTTCACGGGCCTGGGTTTCTCAGCCTTCTATCCCCTGACGATGACGGTGGTGGGGCGCTACTACAAGACCGGCGCTGCCGTCGGTACAGTGGCAACCGGTGGAGCGGCGGGCTCGATCCTTTTCCCGTTCCTGATGTCGATGCTTTCGCAGAAAGTCGGCATTCATGGCGGCTTCTGGTTTTACTTCGGCCTCAATTGCTTCCTGGTGGCGCTGGTGATCGCCCTTATCCGCCGCCGTCTGCCGACAGGTGGCGCGGGAAAAGCCTGAGCCTCCCTGCGGTAAAATTCTGGACAAATCTGACTGAAAAGATCATACTCAGGCGCTTTTGCCGCCGGCGGCGGCCCATAGTAATTGACCGGACTCCAGGAGCCGGGGAAGCGGGGTGTCATGGAAGTCGGAGGCGTTCGAACGTACGGTTATCGGTGGCTGATCCTGGTCGCCTTCATGTTCGTCATGGCGATGAACCAGGGTCTCTGGATCACATTCGCACCCATCACGAGCGATGCGATGAAATTCTATGCAACCTCCGACATCGCGATCGGCCTTCTCTCGCTGATCTTCATGGCAGTTTACGTCCTGATCTTCCTCCCGTGCGCTCTCCTGATCGATTCCTGGGGCTTTCGAGGCGCGGTCTCGCTCGGCGCAGCGCTCACCGCTTTTTTCGCCGTCACGCGGGGGATATTTGCCGACAACTTCACGCTCGTCTTCATTTCGCAGATCGGCATCGCGGTCGGCCAGCCGATGATCGTCGGTGCAATCACGAAGCTCTGCGGGCGATGGTTCGCCGCGGGCGAACGGGGCACCGCCGTCGGGTTGGGCACCCTGTCGATCTACCTGGGGATACTCGCCGCGCTCATCGTGACACCAATACTCCTGAACGCCTATGGGATGCGGGAGATGCTCCTGATCAATGGTTTCGTTGCCGTTGCCGCGGCGGTGTTCTTCATCATCGTCGCCCGGGAGCATCCGCCGACCCCCTCAGGCCCCAGGGAGCAGGAGGCGCGCGCACTGGTCTTCGACGGGCTGCGGCACATGATGAAGCAGAGGGATTTCATCCTCCTGCTGGTGATCTTTTTCATCGGCCTGGGCATGTTCAACGGTGTGACGACCTGGATCGAGGAGATCGTCGGGCCGCGAGGCTTCACCACCGCGCAGGCAGGTCTTGCCGGCGGTCTCATGCTGATCGGCGGCATCATCGGGGCCATCGCCATCCCGCTGATCTCCGATTCCACCCGCAGGCGCAAGCCATTCATCATCCTTGCCCTCGCGGGACTCCTCCCGGGCCTCGTGGGTCTGACCTTCGCTACGACGTGGTGGCTCCTGCTCGCCTCGGCGTTCGTTTTCGGGCTGTTCCTCCTGAGCGCGGGGCCCATCGGCTTCCAGTACGGCGCGGAGATGACGCTGCCGGCCCCCGAGGGAACGTCCAATACGCTCCTGGTGGTCATGGGTCAGATTTCGGGCATTGTTTTCATCTTCGGGATGGACGCCTTCAAGGCGCCCTCCGGCTCGATGAGCGGCTCGCTCCTGGTGCTTACCGGCCTGACGGTTCTTGCCGTGGTGCTCGCGATTTTCCTGAAGGAGTCCCCGATCCGGGCACAGAAGGGCTGAGCCGCGGGGCAAGCGTCACCTGCATGCACGCGTTCATGACATGCAGGACCTCGGAGAATGCGCCGAGTATGCCCTGCACGAGGTCGTAGCCGCTGGTGGCGCGCACCTCGGATTCCGGCATCGGATAATACAGGTCGAAGCCGCTCCACGCATCGCGGGGTGCCTTGCGGGCCGCATCCCTGACCTCCCGGGCAGAGACGAGCTCTTTGCCCGTCCATGTCCTGCCGCCTGCTCCCACGATCGCCGCTGTGAATCCCTCGCGGTTGACCAGCCGGCAGAGCTCGCCGTCCAGCGCCGTGCCGGCGGCGCATTGTTTCATGAGCCGGTGCCAGTCCCAATCCGGCTGCAGGAGAATGCCTGGAAAGCTGGGCGTACCGCCGGCAAAGCCCCGTTCGACAGCAAGCCCGCACTGGAAGATGCGCTTCGAGCGGTCGATGGAGATGTAGAGCTTCGCGCAGCCGAAGTTGATGGTATTCGATACCGGCTTGGCCTCGCGGTCCGCGCGCGGCAGCCAGCAGATCCACTGCCAGTAGACACCACGCCCCCACCGGTCGGTGACGAAGCCCGTGCCGTACTCTTCCTCCAGCCGGTGTTTCAGGATCTGCGTGATGCGCTCGTGAGGACGAAGGTTGCCCACGCGGATGCCGCGCTCGAAGTCGAGCCACTCGGGGCGGAATGCATCACCCGTGGGCACCTCCTGCGCGCCTTTGCGACCGCGCGAAAGGGGGAGCCAATCCTTCGACGTGGGCTTCTTTTTCATGCCTTGTCTTCGAAAAAGCCTTCCATCAGCTCGGGGGCATAGCGTGACACCGTCTCCGCGGAAATGCCGTCTGCCTTGCAGATCTCCGCAAAAAGCCGCGCCGACTTTCTCGGCGTCCGCACAAGGCTTTCAATATCCATCGCGTACAACCCGAACCTGTGCGTCCACGCCCGTTCCCATTCGAAGTTGTCGATAAGCGACCAGTGGTAGTATCCCCGCACGTCGCCCCCCGCCTGGATGTGACGCCAGACCTCGCGCAGATGGCTGAGGATGTAGCGGGGGCGCATCGTGTCGGCGTTGTCACCGAAGCCGTTCTCCGTGATGTAGATCGGCAGGCCAAGCGTGCGCCGCGCCCACTCCAACGACCATGCAAGGCCCTGCGGGTAGGATGCATAGACTCCCGCCTCGTCCACCTCGGCCCCGGGAGGAAAAGCGCGGCTTCCGAAAAGCTCGCCCGGCTTTCGCAGGTCGAATGTGACGACGTCGGCCGTGTAGTAGTTGAGGCCGAACCAGTCCATTGTCCCTTTCGCTTCGGGCACCGCCGTGGAACCGAATATGCCGCGGATGCGTCCCGTGCGGATGGCATCGGGAAAGACCGTGCTGAACGTCTCGAACTGCTTGCGCGCGGCCCATCGGTCAAGGGCGCGCGGCCGCGCGGCCGTGATGGGACGGAAGTGGACGGGAAGCCCCACCTGCGCGTCCGGTTGCATATCGTGGATTGCGCGATAGCAGGCGGCATGCGCGCGCAGGATATTCCGGGCGACTTCCATCGCGAGCCCCAGCTTCTTCTTTCCCGGTGGGAAAATCCCGCCCACCCATCCCTGGAGCATGAACACATTCGGCTCGTTGATCGTGCACCAGATCGTCACGTGATCTTTCAATGCGGAGACGACCTTGCGGGTGTACGCCTCGAACAGGGGCACGATCGCGGGAGACTCCCACGCCTGGCGCTCCGTGACCCAGCGCGGATTCACGAAATGATGGAGCGTCACCATGGGCTCCATGCCACGGTCGCGCAGACCGACGATCATGCGCCGGTAGTGATCCAGGGCGTCCATGTCCCACGTGCCCGGTTCGGGCTCGATCCTGCTCCACTCCACGGACAGCCGATGCGTGCGATGCCCGTCCGCGGCAGCCTTGTCGAAATCCTCCTTCCACCGCTCGCCGGCCCACCAGTCACAGGCGCGGCCGGACTTCTGGCCCGCTTCGATCCTGCCCGGCTCATTCTCCCAGTCCGTCCAGTCCGACGTGGTGTTGCCGCCCTCGACCTGGTAGCCGGCGGAGGCCGTGCCCCAGAGAAAGCCGCGTGGAAATGAAAGCATCGATCCTGCCATGATCACGTTCTCCTTTCGTTCCGTACGGACGTGCGATCCACCGCCTGGCGGCGCGGAAGTATCGCTTCGAGCCTCCGGAGGCTGTCTGAGAGACCGCCGACGCGATTTCGCTCCATCCAGATGCGCTGATACTCGCCGATGAAATGGTGGAGCCGATCGCGGAGCATCGGCACTGCCGCGCCGTCGAACGTGCCGTCAGAAAGCGCCGCGGCATGGTCGCACGCGTAGCGAAGCAGGCGCACGGTGCTCGCGTACTCATCGCGGACGAGCGCCGCGTCGGGCCTGTCCATGCGCGCCTCGTCCAGCCGTGCCGCTGCCGCATCGATCCACTGCCGCGTTTCGGCGATGGCGACGGGGCGGATACCCCCCGGCGGAAGACGCGATTGCGGCCCGACAAGGACACGGAAGAGCGCACTCTCATTCTGCAGCTTCACGCCCGTCCGCGCGTATGCATTTCCCAGGTCCCGCGCGAGGGCGCCCATGATGCCGGCCCTGTCGCGGAACACGTGGGCATCGAGCTCCCGCGTGAAGTCCGTCGTGGCGTGGGACGCGGCGCACCAGGATAACCCCGCACCGGCGGCGATCCCGAGGAAGCTCACGGGCAGGGCCTGCCAGTGACCGTCGTCACCCCAGTCGGTATTCAGGTAGCCCGTCGCGCCATGGGCGAGCCCCGCGGCGGCCGCGGCGCGCAGGCACGCAAGGCAATTGTCCGTACGCCCCGCGATGGAGCACCACGAGGAGGTTCCCGGGCAGACCCACCACGGCACTCCCGCGCCGTGAAAGCGCGCGCCGTGCGCGTCGAAGGCATGATCGGCCTCATAGCCCCATTCCAGCGCAATAGCATCGCGCGGCAGCTCCGGCGCGAGCTCGGGGTGTTGCATGATGATGTCGCCCCAGTAGAGCATTGTGCGTCCATGGCCCTTCACAAGCCGGTGGATTGACAGCAGGAAGTCGAGGTAGACCCGGCCCTTTCCCTTTTTTTCGCATAGCTCCCGGCTCTTTCCCTGGCCCAGGTCAAAGGTCTCATCGCAGCCGACATTGAAAAGCCGGCTCTGGAAGTGGGGAAGGAGCTCGGCGTAAAGCTCATGCAATAGCTCGAGCGATCCGGGATTCGACGGGTCGAGAGTAAACGGTCCCGTGCTCCTGCCGCCCCACGGCCAATCAAAGCCGTCCACGCATTCGGCCAGGTGCGCATACTGCGGGTGCGAAAGCCATGCGTGCAGATGCCCGAATGAGTTCTGGTTCGGCACGAGCTCGATGTATCGATCGCGGCAATAGGCATCGAGCCGGAGAATCTCCTCCCCGGTCATGGGGCTGGCCTCCGCCCAGACAGCGGGATGGGCGGTATAGGCGAATGTATGCTCCATGTAGAGCTGGAGGTGGTTCACTTTGCAGGCGGAAAGCATGTCCACCAACCCGTACAGGGTCTCCATGGAGGGAACCTTGTCCCGGGAGATGTCGAGCATGACGCCGCGGACGGGAAAGTCCGGCGAGTCGACGATGCACCCGGCGGGCAGCGATCCCGTGGTCGTATCGATGATCTGGAGAAGGGTCGCAACGCCGTAGTGAAGCCCGGGCAGGTCCGCGGCGTCGATCTCCAGGCCTTCATCCAGGATCGAAAGACGGTAGCCCTGCGGCCGTTCAAGCGAAGGATCGAGGCGCATCACGCATCCGCCAGGTCCCGGCGCCGTCCCTGCCCCGATCTGCCACTCCAGGCCCCGCGCGCGCCGCATGCACTCGTTCAACCGGAGCGCCTCCGGCAGAAGGGCGGCAGCATCTCCGTCAAGGGAAATGCGCGCTCCCGCGCGCGGCATGAAAGAACCACCGAGGGTCGAGATCTCCCGCGGCCGGGGCAGGTAGACCAGGTCGGACAGCGGGCTCACTGCGCGTCGTCTCCCATGTAAACGAATGGTATCAGGTCTTCCTCTGTCTTTTTCAATCCGTCGTCCCGCCAGTTGTCGTTTCCCGCCGCGACGATCCCGGCAGCTTCGGTGAGATACGCGTCGAACAACCGGACAAGATCCGTCTCTGGCGCCCCGTTGCTTTCGGTCCGCGCGTCGGCGTCCAGGGCTGCCTGGATGCCGAAGGCCGGGTGGACAACCTCGTGGCCGCCCGAATGCCACAGTGTACCGTGGCCGCCCGAATGGCCGCGGTGCCGCCAGGTGCCCGTGTGAATATCGAACGTATAGAAGGGAAGAAAGCGCGTGCCGTGGTCCGCAACGAAGAGGATGGCGCGGCAGATGAAGTCCACCTCCGCGTCGTCGTGGAGGAAGTGAAAATTGACGCGCGCCCAGCCGGGTTTCAAGCCGATATTGCCATGCATGATGGAGCGGCGGAGCTCCTGGGAGGTGCGCGTATCGATATGCAGGATGCGGTGCCCGTACGGAGCGGCGCAGGAGCAGCCTGCCCTGCTCTGGATGCCGAACAGGTCATTGAGGAGCGTCGTCACGAAGCGCGGGTGCAGCCATGACGCGCCCACACGGATGTTGAAGGAAAAAATGGGCAGCCGATGCTCGGGTGCAACGTTGCCGATCAGGTCGATGGCGGGGTGCGCCGAAAGCCGCGCGTGCGCGCGCCGGCACAACTCCTCCTCCCGGCGGGCAATCCGCGCGGGGTCGAGCGCCTCTTTCAGCTCCATGGCGAGCGCTGCGCGGAGGGTCTGGAGGATGCCCGGCGTGCCGGGCTTTTCCCTGACCTCGATGTCGGGACTGTACGCCTGGCCGTCGAAGTTCACGAAGTCCACGGTGCCGCCGGCACCCACGGTGGGAGGGAGATCGGCGCGATAGATACCTTCGTGGATGATCAGCACGCCGCAGCTCCCGGGACCCCCGAGGAACTTGTGCGGCGAGAAATAGACGGCGTCGAATGGCCCCCGTTCATTGCTCATGTCGATGGTGTCGTACGGGGCGCTGGCGGCGAAATCGAAGAACGCAAGGGCCCCGGCATCGTGCAGGATGTGCGCCACCTCGTGGACAGGCGTCTTCACGCCTGAAACATTCGATGCAGCGGAGAAAGCGCCGATCTTCCGCCGCTGCGCGTACGCAGGCCGCGCCACCTTGGCGCGCAGGTCGTCGAGGTCCAGGAGCCCGCCCGCCGTCAGCTCGATCTCCACGACCTCGGCGAAACACTCCCGCCAGGAGACCTCGTTCGAGTGGTGCTCGTAAGGACCGACAAAGACGACCGGCCGGGCCGCATTGAGGCGAGCGCGAAGCGCCGCGTCGTCCGCCGGCGGAAGACTTGCTTTCAGGAGCTTGTCGAACATGTCCTTTCCCGCCGGGGGGATATAGATGCCAAGGATCTGCTGGAGCTGGTGGACCGCGGCCGTGGTTCCCGCCCCCACGCAGATGATCTTGTGCGCGGGCCCCGCGTGCACGAGGCGCTTGATGGAAGCCTCGGCATCGCGGAGCCTCTCCGAGGTGAGGGTCCCTGTCGCGTCATCCTCCGTATGTGTATTGCCGTACTCCGCGAGAATGTCCCTCATGTAGTCTTCGATAAAGGAGACCGCCCGCCCCGACGCGGTGTGGTCGGCGTAAGTGAGGCGCCGTCGTCCGAAGGGGGTCAGAAGGGATGCGTTGCGGCCGATCACACTCGCGCGGACCCTGTCCCAGAGATCCGTTCCCGTCGATTGCGCCGCCACGGTACTCGGTGGCATTTGCGCCGCCACGGTACTCCGTGGCATTTTTCGCTCTTGCATCGCCCGCCTCCCCACCCGTATGACTGTAGCATGAACAAGCCCGAAATGCGCACCGCCATGACGGCGGCGCTTGCCGCCCTCTCCCCTGCCGCGCTCGCGGAGGGCAGCGCCCGCGTCGCGCGTCGCCTTTCGGCAACCGAGGCATGGGCGCGCGCGGACCTTGTGCTCTGTTTCCTCTCCATGCCGCACGAGCTGGACACGGAGCCGCTTATCGCCGCGGCGCGCGGCCAGGGCAAAGCCGTCGCCGTGCCGCGCATCGTCGGTGACGATATCCGGTTCGTGATGCTTCCGCCCGATGCCGGGGAGCTTTCCCGCGACCGATGGGGCATCCCCGTTCCCGATCCCGCGTGGCGGGCGATGGACCTTTCGCGCGCGGCGCGCCCGCTGGTGGCGGCCCCGGGGCTCGCCTTCGATCGTGAAGGCAACAGGCTGGGCCGCGGAAAGGGCTACTACGACCGCTTCCTGCTCGGCGCACGCCGGGCGTGCCCGGACATGACGGTCATTGCCGTGTGTTTCTCCGTCCAGCTCGAAGAGGCCGTGCCGCATGGAAGCGCGGACCAGCCCATGGACGGCATCGTCACGGATCGCGAGACGATAGAGACCCGCCGCGCGCAGTTCCGGCCTTGATTCCTTGCCAAGCCCCGGGTACATTTCATTCCTGACAGGGAGCAGAATATGGGAACGATAAAATCAGCGCTCGAAATCGCCATGGAAAACTCGAAGGACATCGAAGCGAACAAGGAGCTTCTGGAGTTCAACCGACTCCGCGATGAAGGAAAGAAGCTCGCCTCCAAGGTTCTCGACGACCCGGCCTTCGACCTGAAAACGGCCCTGAAGGCATATGATGCTTCCCAGGGAAAGCTTATCCGCGAGGGACTCATGCAATCACTGCTCGCCAACCTCGTGCTTCCCGTTGACGACTTCGGGGCAAAGGACACGAAGCGCCTGGGCGATGCCCTTGCCGCTGCCGTCTCCGACCCGAAAAAGGTGGGCATGATCTTCAGCCAGCTCGACGGCTTCTTCAAGGAGTATCTCGGCGAGCGCAAGCGCCTCGTGGAGGCAATCGAGAAGCAATACGGGCCGAAGCTGCGCAAGAAGGAAGAAGAGCTCTCGCGCCAGATGGGGAGGCCCGTGAAGATCAACCCCGCCCAGGATCCAGAGTTCCAGAGCATGGTGCGCCAGTACCTCTCCCAGCTCGACGTGAAATACGGCGACGTGCTGGACGGCGCCAAGGAAGAGATCAGGACGATCTTCGCAAAAAGCACGGTATGAGACTCGTCGCCGACCTGCACGTGCACTCCCGGTATTCCCGGGCCACGAGCAGGGAGGCGGACCTGAACGGGTTCCATCGCTGGGCCCGGGTCAAGGGAATTGACATCGTCGGGACCGGGGATTTCACCCATCCCCAGTGGTTCCGGGAGCTCACCGAATCCCTTGTCGAGCGGGACGGGCTCTATGTGCTGAAGGATCCTCCGCGGGATTCTCCACTGGAGAATGCCGCACCGGCGGACCGGGACGTCCGCTTCCTCCTCACGACCGAGATCAGCTCCATCTACAGGAAGCATGGCGTCGTGCGCAAGGTGCACAGCCTCATCGGTGTGCCGGCGCTCGATGACGCCCGGCGTCTTTCAGAAAAACTCTCGCGCATCGGCAACATCGCCTCCGATGGAAGGCCGATACTCGGGCTGGATCCGAAGGACCTGCTGTCCCTGCTCCTGGAAATCAACGAGGATTCCTTCCTGATACCGGCGCACATCTGGACGCCGTGGTTTTCGATCTTCGGCTCGAAGTCCGGCTTCGACCGCATCGAGGACTGTTTCGAGGAGCTCACGCCGCGCATCTTCGCGCTGGAGACCGGCCTCTCTTCCGACCCTGCCATGAACTGGAGATGGAGCGCGCTGGACCGCTATCGGCTCGTTTCCAACTCCGACGCGCATTCACCTCCGAATCTCGGCCGGGAGGCGAACCTGCTGGACACCGAGCCGACGTGGCGCGGCGTGACCGATGCGCTGCGCACCGGCCGGGGATTCCTCGGCACTTGCGAGTTCTACCCCGAGGAAGGAAAGTACCACCTCGACGGCCACAGGAAATGCGGCATCTGCTGGGAGCCCGCGCGGTCGCGGGAGGCGGGAGGCATATGCCCGGTCTGCGGCACGCCGCTGACAATCGGTGTGCTGAGCCGCGTCATGGCGCTCGCCGATCGCGCGGCACCCGCGCAGCCGCGGTCCGGCGAGGGCTTCCGCTCCATCATTCCGCTTCCCGAATTGCTCGCGGAGCTCGCGGGTGCGGGAGCCGGCTCGCGCGCGGTCGTCTCGGCGTACGCGCGCATCGTCGGCACATTCGGCAGCGAGTACAACTTCCTGCTGGATACGCCCGTGGAGGATATCCAGAGATCCCACGGCGCCCTGCTCGCCGAGGCGGTGCGCCGCATGCGGGAAGGCAGGATCGATGCCCGGCCCGGCTTCGACGGGGAGTTTGGCGTCATACGGGTGTTCGACGACGCGGAGCTTGAACGGATGCGCGGCCAGGATGAGCTTTTCCCCATGTCCCGGCGATCCGCGCGTCGGCGGGGCGCGGACGGCGTCACGGCGCCCGGCCATGCGCGTGAGGACGCCTCCGCACGCGCGCCCTCCTCCACCGCGCCCGCCGACGCACTCGATGATGCGCAGAGCGCCATCGTGGGAAGCGGGGCGCCCCGCATCGTCGTGAATGCCGGACCCGGCTCGGGCAAGACGCGGCTCCTGGCGCATTGGCTGGCGCAGTTTGCCGGGCATACCGATGGCAGCGACGGCAAGGTGCTTGCCCTCACGTTCACCACCCGGGCCGCCGGGGAGCTTTCAGACCGGCTTGCCCGCCTTTCTCCTGCATCCGCGGCGGAGGCGACTGTCGCAACCTTCCATTCCTTCTGCTGGTCGCTGCTCCGCGAGCTCGATCCGCGCCGTGTCGGTGTCATGACGCCTGTGCGGCGGCGGGCGCACCTGGAGATGCTTTTCCCGGGCGAGCCGCCGGCGCGCATCCGCGGGCTTTCGGCCGGCATGGAAAGCGCCTGGGAGGGCAAGGCCCCGCCGGACCCGGACCTTCGAGCGGCGATGGCCGCCTACGAGGCAGAGCTGGACCGGGCGGGCTGTGTCGACATCGCGGGGCTGGTAGGAAAGCTGGTCGGCATTCTCCAGGGCGACCCGGTGCTCTGCGCGTCGATCGGTCGGCGCTTTCGCGCCATCGCGGTGGACGAGCTTCAGGACATCAACACGCCGCAGTTTGAGCTGCTGCGCCTGCTCGCGGCACACGTCGAATCGATGCTCTGTATCGGCGACCCCGACCAGGCCATCTACGGGTTCCGCGGATCGGACCGCGAGCTCTTTCATCGATTTGCAGTTCTCTCCGCTGCGGAGTCGTTCTCCCTGGGGCGCAACTATCGCTCGACCGCGCGCATCGTGGAAGCGTCGGCGGCGGTCATCGCGAAGGATCGCGCGCCGGGCAGCCCCCTGCTCTCAGCCGTCCGTGCGCCCGGTGGGGAAATACATGTCGCGGCAATGAGCGATCCCGATGAGGAAGGGCGCTTTATCGCACGCGAAATTCGCGGGCTCGTCGGAGGGGTGGACTCCGTCTCGGTGGACGCCGTGCGCAGGCGCGAGGCAACCGGATATGCATTCTCCGACATCGCCGTGCTCTTCCGCACGCGCGCCGTCCGTGATGCGCTGCTGCCTTCCCTGCAGGAAGCAGGGTTGCCACTGGCCGTCGTGTCCAATACGCCGCTCGCCGATGAAGAGCCCTTCGATGCGCTGATCGCCGCGCTGCATCTGGCCGTGGATCCGGCCGACGCGGTGTCGCTCCACATCCTTCGCCGACACGACAAGCAAACCGGCGCGGCGGGCGCCCTGGACGCGATACTGGCGAATGGCGCATTGATTTCGCGCACGGCGAAAGACAGCGGAATATGCGCGGCGCTGGTCCTGGTCGTGCAGATGGCGATCCCGTTGGATCGGGCGGTGCCGGAGGTGGCGCTGGGGGAAGAGACGATCAGGTCCAGCGCCGCGCGGTTCGGGGACGACCTTCGCGGTTTCCTCGCGCACGCGTCGCTGTGCGCGCGGGAAAGCGAAGGGCCGCGCCCCGCGGAAAAGGTGACGCTGCTCACATTCCACGCGGCAAAAGGCCTGGAGTTTCCAGTCGTGTTCATCGCGGGAGCCGAAGAGGGCATCACGCCCCTGCCGGATGACCTTGCCGAGGAGCGGCGCCTCTTCTACGTGGCCATGACGCGCGCGCGCGACAGGCTCTTCGTCACCCATTGCGCGCGGCGTCGGGTGTACGGCCGGCTCATCGAGTGCGCACCCTCCCGCTTCATCGAGGACATCCCGCGCCCGCTGCGTGACACGCGGCAGCCGCGAAGACAGAAAACCCGGCAGCTTTCCCTGTTTTAGCGCACGGGCGCCATTGACCACGCCGGCCGCGGGGTCTATTCTCCAACCGCATGGACGCGGGAACTGACAGCCGTGATACGCAGACCTTCCTGAAGAGCCTCGGTTTCCCCGAGGTGAAGGTGCACCATTCCTTCAATCATTTCGATTTCTCCCGGCCGTCCCGCCGGATCCTCGTGATCGGCTCCATGGGATCGGGAAAGACGGAGTTCTCCGCCCGCATCTGGCGCGATTCCGAGGTGGCGCGCAGGAAAACCGGCGCCGCTGCCGCGCAGACGCGCACGGATGGGGCGGACAGGCGCATCGTCTTCTTCATCCGCTCCGCGCTGGACGCCAGGCGCTTCCCCGACTACCCCGCCGATGCGCTGCCGTACCGCGGCGGGTACGTCCGGTGCGGCACGAATATCGCCGAGATCGCCAACTCCTTCGACCTCGAACGGGTCATGGCGCAGCACCCCGAAGCGGGCACATGGGTGATCGACGAGGCGTCCTTCTACGAGGAGCGTCTTGCCTATGTCGTGCAGAACGCCTCCCGCGCGCGCGGCCTCTCCTTCATCTTCCCCTCTCTCGTGCTGAACTTCCGCCGGGAGATCTTCAACACGACGGCGCGGCTGCTCCTGGACACCGCCACCGACGTGTTTCCGCTCACCGCGTACTGCGAGCACCCCGAATGCCTGCAGGATTCCTTCTATACGTATCGCTCCTACACGGTGGACGGCTACGAGTGCCCGGCGCTCTACTTCGATCCCCTGCTGGTGATCGGCGGTGACCGGGAGAGCAACGATCCACGCGAGCCCAATTACTGCACGCGGTGCGACGATCACCACCACCTGCCGGGCAAGGAGTATACCTACCTGATCCTGAAGCCGCTCGGCGAGCAGGCGTCGCGGGGAGAGCCGCGGCAACTGCGCGAGGAGCTGGGGCTCATCAAATGCAATCTTCCCCGGTCCCGGCTGTACGGGCAGTTCGCGAGCTCCTACAATGAGATCGACATGAACTCCCTGCGCGTCTCCTGCATCGCGGAGAAGGCTCTCCTTTTCCTCTTCACGGAGCAGAATCTCGTGCCCAATGAGCTCTTTCTCCAGCTCGTGAAAGACCTCGAGCTCGACAACGACTACCTGCGGCGCAGGCTCTCCGACTGCCGGCGGACGGCCGTCCTGGAAGGCCTGTGAACCGGGTCCGCGGCATCGCCTGCGCCCTGCTCGCGACGTTCGCCGTCCTTGCAGGGTGCTCGGGAAAACCCCCCGTGCTCTCGCGCGTGTACGGCCGGGTGATTTATACGCATGACCCGGCCACGGGCGCGAACACGGAGACACTCGGCGTTTTCCTCGTTGCAAGCGACCCCGACGGCATGGAGAATATCAGCGCTTTCTACGTCATCAATGACGATGCCGAGCTCTTCTGGAAAGTGGACAGTGCCACGTGGGTGAGCGCGGTGGCCGAGGGTGAAAACTGGATCGGGACCACGTCCATTGCCATGCCCGCGGCAACACCTTTCCCCAGCGGCGAATACCGCGTCGTGCTGCAGAACACCGGCGGCGACACGGTGGAGGACACGTTGATCGTGCCGGCCCGCACGACGTTCGCCGCGGATGCAAAGTACCCCACGGCGCGCGTGGAGAACGGGTTCATCACGGTGACGGGCGCAGGCAAGAACGCGGAAATCTGGGCCTACGGGAATGACGGGAAGTTCATGGCCGCCTATCCCCTGGGCGCAGCCAATGCCCCGCTCTCTGTCGCATCGATTGCCGGCAGCTCCCCTGCCCTCACCACGGGCTTCCAGTTCCGTGTTTTCGTCTGGGACGCCAACGCGGGTTACGGCGTCCTGTCGGGTCCCTATCCCTCAGTCGCTCCCGCCCGCTGATCGCGCAAACCGCCGGGCGCTGATATACTCACGGCCATCATGCGAAACTGCATCCTCGCACTGGACCAGGGCACCACGAGTTCGCGGGGCCTCGTCTTTGACCACGCCGGCGCGGTGTGCGCGAGCGCCGGGAAGGAGTTTTCGCAACTCTTCCCGCAGGCCGGTTGGGTGGAGCACGACCCGCTCGAAATCTGGTCAAGCCAGCTCGAAGTCGCCCGGGCCGCCCTGGCCAGTGCCCGACTGACGGCCGGAGACGTCGCGGCCATCGGCATCACCAATCAACGCGAAACCGCAATCATCTGGGACCGCCGGAGCGGAGAGCCCATCCATAACGCCATTGTCTGGCAGGACCG
>PMDT01000114.1:4637-15973 GCA_003154555.1 Spirochaetaceae bacterium | reverse complement strand
AGCACGTGCACACCTACCGGCTCACCCCGCTTTCCATCTGGAATGCCTGTGCGGCTGGCGTTTCCGCCGCGGAAATCATCGGCGTGCTGCGCTCTTTTTCGCGCTACCCGGTCCCCGAGCATATCGCAACCGAGATCGCCGACTACGCGGCGCGCTTCGGCAGCCTCACCCTTCAGCGAGATGCCGCGGGGCTGGTGCTTCGGTGCCGCGACAAGGGCCTGGCCGACCTGATCTCGGCCGACAAGCATGCATCGATCCTGCTCACTGAGCGGCTCTCCCCCACGGAGTTCGCCGTGGTCCCGGCGGCCAGGGGGCAGTTGAAGCTCGCCCTCATCCGCATCGGCTACCCGGTGGACGACCAGGCGGGATACGCGGCCGGGGAGGCATTCGGCTTCTCCCTGCGGCGGCAGATGGCATCACGCGCGCGGCCATTCGATCCCCGGCCCTACCAGACGGCAGCTGCGGAGGCATTTCACATGGGTGGGTCCGAGCGCGGAGGAAGCGGCGTCATCGTGCTGCCCTGCGGCGCCGGCAAGACCATCGTCGGCATGCTCTGCATGAACAAGCTCCAGACCTCCACCCTCGTGCTCACCACCTGCATCACCGCGGTGCGGCAGTGGATCGCGGAGCTGATAGACAAGACAGACATCGACCCTTCCCTGATCGGCGAATACACGGGGCAGCGCAAGGAGGTGCGCCCGATCACCATCGCCACCTACCAGATGCTCACCCACCGGGGAAGGACGGCGGCGATTCCCGACCCCGCGGAGGACGAAGAGATCGCCCCGTATCCGCATCTTTCCCTTTTCAACGAACGCGACTGGGGCCTCATTGTCTACGACGAGGTCCACCTGCTCCCCGCGCCCGTCTTCCAGGTCACCGCGTCGCTCCAGGCGCGCCGCCGTCTCGGTCTCACAGCGACGCTCGTGCGGGAAGACGGCAAGGAAGACGACGTGTTCGCCCTTATTGGCCCGAAGAAATACGACGTGCCGTGGAAGGAGATGGAGAAGCAGGGCTGGATCGCAAAGGCGGTGTGCACGGAGATCCGCGTGCCGCTGCCGGAAGCCCTGCGGACCAGCTACGCGGTGGCCGATGCGCGCACGAAGTTCCGCATGGCATCGGAAAACCCGGCGAAGACCGAGCAGGTGAAGGCGATCCTCGCGGCCCACCCCGGCGAGCCCGCACTGGTCATCGGCATGTATCTCGACCAGCTTGCGGCCATTGCGCGCCCGCTCGGGCTGCCCGTGCTCACGGGAGCGACCCCGCAGCACGTCCGCGACAAGCTCTACGAGGATTTCAGGAACGGAAAGATCCGCGTGCTCGCCGTGTCCAAGGTGGCGAACTTCGCGGTGGACCTGCCCGAGGCGAGCCTTGCCATCCAGGTCTCCGGCACGTTCGGATCGCGGCAGGAAGAAGCCCAGCGGCTGGGGCGTATCCTGCGGCCGAAGGAGCTCGGCAACCAGGCCTACTTCTATTCGCTCGTCTCGCGCGACACCGTGGAGCAGGACTTCGCCTTGAAACGGCAGCTTTTCCTCTGCGAGCAGGGATACGCGTACGCGATACGCGTCGCAGGCGCGGTGCCCACCCCTGTATGAGGCTCTTCCCCGCCGACTGGGGCATTTTCCTGGATGAGCTCGCCCTCTGGAGCGAGATTTCGATTCCGGCCCGCAGGGCCTTCCTTTCCGGGTGCGCACCGGGCCTCGTCATCGAGGCGGCGCGCGGCGATGCGTCCGACGATGAGCTTTTGGACAGCGGTTTCCTTGCGGTTGCCGACCGGCCGGGCTATCGGGGCATTCCCGAAGAGCACGCGCAATTCCATCACGTCCTGAAGTCCCTCGAGCGATGCCCCCTGTTCGAGCTTCCCGGTCTTGCCGCGTTGTGCTCCTATCTTGCCGAGCACTACACGTCACAGGAGAGGTCGCAGCTCCACGAGTCGATGGCGCTGCTTCCCAACGATCTCCCGCGCGTGGCAGGGTTTGTCTCGTCGGTGGAATGGCTTCAGGGGGCCTTCTCCCGCGCGCCGCGCGACGCCGACGCGGCGGAGGGCGCCGCTGCCCGCGCAATGCTCGCCTTCTTCACCGAGCAGAGAGACCGCATCCCCCTCCGCGACCTGGAGGAGTACTTCCCGGGCATACGACGCGAAGACCTTTGCGCGGGCATGCGCTACGGCGTGCAGCGAGCGGTGTTTTTCCTCGGGCTCCGGCGCACGGACCTGGAGCCTCTCATCGGCGTCTGGCCCGCCGCGGCCCGACGGCTCCGTCGGCTGTCGGTCGTGCTCGCACCCGAGCCTGTCAGCGTGACAGATGCCTTTCATCACCCCTTCCTCGTGGAAGACATGACGAGCCTCCTGATGTGCGCCCTCGTGGAGCCCATCCCGCTGCGGCGCGGCGACGACAAGCCATTCGCGCGTTTCGTGGAGTCGGCAGGTGACACGCTCCTCACGCTGCCCGATTGGCTGGAGGGAGTCACGGAGCTTTCTCTCGAAGGCCGGATCGGTCTTGCGCTCCAGGCGCTTCGCATCGTCGGGCTCCTCGTGTCCGCTGATGCGACGGGAGGTGCGGCGCCCCTTGCGCCCGGGCCGCAGGCGTTGCAGTGGCTCAGGAAGCCGCTCGCTCCGCGCAGGGATGCTGTCCTGCATGCGCTTGCCGGCGGCGCCGGTCATGCCTCGCGCGTCTGGAGCCTTCTGGACGAGGAGTTGACCTCCGCGGGGGATGCCCAGGAGGAGGTCAGGCCCTGGCTCGAGCAGGCCTTTTCATTTGTCCCGGTGACGACATATATCCGGTTCTCAGATTTCGCCGAGTACCAGGCCGCCATCGGCTCCCCGCTCGCCACGGCGTCATTGCCGGCGGCGGGAATGCCGCGGTCCAGCGCGGAGCCGGGACAGGTTGCACCCGGTCTTGCCACCGAAGAGGCACTGGAGGAGCTGTGGAAATCGTTCCTCGGCATCTTCCTGGGCAGGTGCCTCCTGTCCCTGGGCGGCGCGGAGGCGGGTCTCGACCCTGAGGGCAGGCCCGCCTTCCGCATGACGGATGTCGGCCGCGCCCTCATCGGACTGCCCCGTGACGGCCTGCCTGAAAGCCCGGAGCCCGTAACCCGCCTCCCTGAGCTGATCGTGCAGCCCAACTACGAGGTGGTATTTCTCACACGGTCACCGGCCGCGGAAGCCGAGCTGGGCAGGTTCTGCGAAAGGATCGGCCGCGAGGTGGGCGTGCTGTTCCGCATCACCCGCGCGTCGCTCGCCCGCGCACGTGCGGCCGGGCTGGATGCAGCAATGGTGCGCGCGGCCCTGACGCGCGGCTCCCGCGGCCCGCTTCCGTCCAACGTGGAGCACGAGATCGAGGGATGGATGAGCCTTGAATCGGAGAGCGGCGCTACCTGAGCTCCGGTCTTCGCGGCGCCCGCGGGCTCTGGTAGAATCCGGCCATGAAAGAGCTGCTCGGCAACTACCAGGCCCTGGCATCCTGGTCTGAGTCACGGTCCCCCCGGAGCCTTTCCCTCCTGGACGGAAAATGGAACGACGTCGATGCGTGGAAGACGCAGGCACGGGGCAGGATACTCGAGCTCCTGGGCTACGATCCACCTGCCACGCCGCTGGCCGCGAAGGCACACGTGGTGCGCGAGCACGACGGCCTGGTGACCGAGCTTGTTTCCTGGGCCCAACCCTTCGGCCCGCGCACGGAGGCGTTTCTATTGCGCCCCGCGGGCCGAAGCGAGAGCCTGCCTGCCGTCGTTGCCCTGCACGACCACAGCGCCTTCTACTACTTCGGCAAGGAGAAGCTCGTGGAGTCGCGCGACGAGCCGCCTCTCATGGCCGAGTTCAAAGCGAAAACCTACGGAGGGCTCTCCTGGGCGAACGAGCTCGCGCGCCGCGGCTACGTCGTGCTTGCACCGGACAACTTTCTTTGGGGCTCGCGCAGGCTCGCGGAAGACACCGTGCCGGAGAGGTACGTGCAGAAGCTGGAGCAGGAAAGACCGGGGGGCAGGGAATACGTCGAGGCCTATAACGATTTCGTGGGTGGCTATGAATCGTTCATCGCGAAGACCCTCTTCCTCGCCGGCACGACGTGGACCGGCATCATGGCATGGGAGGACAGGCGCGCGGTGGATTACCTGCTCACGCGGCCCGAGGTGGATCCGCGGCGCCTGGGCTGCGGCGGGCTGTCCGGCGGCGGCCTGCGCACGATCTACCTCGCGGCGCTTGACCCCCGCATCCGTTGTGCCGTCTGCGCGGGCTTCATGTCGACTTTCGCCGAGATGCTGCCCGACGTGGTGCGCTGGCACACGTGGATGCTCCACGTGCCGCACCTCCCCGCGCTGATGGATCTCCCCGATGTGGCGTCCCTGCACGGGCCCTCGCCGCTCATGGTGCAGTGTGATCGCGACGATGCCCTCTGGACGCTCGCCGGCCAGGAGAAGGCGAACGACAAGCTCTCACGCATCTATGCGCGCATGGGCGCCCCGGAGTGCTACCGCGGGATGTTCTATCCGGGTCCGCACAAGTTCGACGCGCCGATGCAGGCCGACGCATTCGCGTGGTTCGACCGCTGGCTGTAGGCGGGCGGCGGCCGACGCGGGCCGCCCGGCCCCGCTCCTGCGGGGCGCGCGTCAGTTCAGCCAGCGGGAATCAGGCGCGCCAGGGCTGCAATGTGCGCAGGTGTCGTGCCGCAGCAGCCGCCGACGAGCCGGGCGCCGCGCTGGATGCAGAGGGCAACACCGTCGGCGAACCGCGCGGGCTGCATGTCGAAGACAGCCGCGTCCTTCACGAGGCGCGGCTTGCCCGCGTTGGGCTGGGCGATGAGCGGCAGGCCGCAGGCGCCGCGCAGCACCGTCATGATCTCCGCCGTGTCGAAGGGATCCAGATCTCCGCAATTGGCGCCCACCGCGTCGGCACCTTCGCGGGCGAGTGACTCCCCGCAGTCGGCGGCGCGGCTTCCCATGGCGGTCCGGCCGCCATCTTTGAGATTCTGGAACGACATGGTCACGAGGATTGGCAGGGAGGACGCCTCCCGGCAGCCGCGCACGGCACAGACTGCCTCACGCAAATCCATGACGGTTTCGATGAGAAAGCCGTCCACACCGGCAGCGGCGAGGATCCCGGCCTGCTCGGTAAAAGTGGCAATGAACTGGGACTCGGTGGCATCGCCGTATGGCTCCAGGAGCTGACCCGTGGAGCTCAGGTCCCCGAGGACAAAAGCGCCGGGGCGGCGCGCATTCACGGCCTCCCGTGCCAGGGCGGCGCCTGCCCGGTTGACCTCGGCGACGTCGGAGGCCTGACCGTGGGATTCCAGGAAGATGCGGTTGTCGGTGAGCGTATTCGTCGTGATCGCGCGGGACCCCGCGGCAAGATAGCTTTCGTGCACGGCGCGCACGTCGTCAGGGTGAAGGAGATTCTGCATGCCCCCGGGGGAATGGCCCCGGGCGGAGAGCTGGGTGCCTGTCGCGCCGTCGAGAAGGATGATGCCCTTTCCCGCAAGCGACTCGCGGAGCGTCATTCCACACCTCCCGGAGGGACCAGGTTTGCAATCTGCGCAACGCCCGTCTTCCTTCCTTTGAAGACGTGCACCTCGCCGCCGCGGGCGCCGACGGAGCCGTCCTTTTCCACGACCAGCGCGGTCCCTGACACGATGCCGTAGCCGACCGTCCCCGCCGGATTGAGCGCCAGGGCTGCCTTCAGCTCACCCCAGTCGTCGGCCTCCCCGTGCGTGTCGCAGATCACCGGGGCGAAGCCCAGGCAGGGAAAGAGCTCCACCGTGTCGTCGTCCTTCGGGTCCGTCCATCGCACCCACGCGCGGGCCAGCATGATGCTGCCCGCCGAGATGCCGAAAAATGGTTTGCCGGCCGCATGCAGGTGGCGAAGAAAAGGAAGGATGGCCTTTTCCCGGAGCACCTTCATGCCCTCCTCCACGTCTCCGCCGGAGACGAACACGAGGTCTGCCGCCTCCAGCACTTTCTGCGCGGCAGCGGCGCTTGCCCGCCTGCCGCAGAGCGGGGCGAGCGTTACCTCTCCCGCGCCGGCCTTTTTCAGGATGCCGCCGATGAGAAGGCGGAACGCCGGGTTGTCGCCCGACGCGGCCCCGATATAGGCGATGCGCGGACGGCGAAGCCCTGTTCGACGGATGACCTCCTGGGCAAGCGGATCGGGGCCGCGAAGGCGTTCACTTCCCCTGCCGCCGGCGATCAGGTACGTCGGGCAGCCTGGATCAGACACGGTGCCTCCCTGCAAGAACAGGGGACATCCCGTGATGCCCCCGTGATCGGTCTTTACAGCTCTTTCGCGTGAGACGCGAGATACGTCGCGACGCCCTGGGCGTTTTCCTTCATGCCCGCCTTGCCCTTTGTCCACCCCGCGGGGCAGACCTCGCCGTGCTCCTCGTTGAACTGCAGCGCATCGACCATGCGCAGCATCTCGTCGACGTTGCGGCCGAGCGGAAGGTCATTGACGACCTGGTGGCGGACGATGCCGCCCTTGTCGATGAGGAACGAGCCGCGGAATGCCATGCCGCCGGGCGACTCCACGTCATAGGCGCGGGCGAGCAGATGGCGGATGTCCGCCACGATCGGGTAGCGCACCGGGCCGATGCCGCCCTTCTCCACCGGCGTGTTCTTCCACGCCAGGTGCGTGTGCTGCGAATCGATGGAGACGCCGATCACCTCCACGTTGCGCTTCTTGAATTCGTCGAGGCGATGATCGAAGGCGATGAGCTCCGTGGGACACACGAAGGTGAAGTCGAAGGGATAAAAGAAGACGACGGCGTATTTTCCCTTTGTGAAGGCAGAAAGTGTGATTTCCTTGATCTCATTGTTTCCAAGAACAGCGGTTGCTGTGAAGTCGGGTGCGGGTTTCCCCACGAGGACTGCCATGCAGCGCTCCTTTCAAAGGTCGTGTGGGCACGCGAACGTGTGTACGTAGGAAAGTACTACATCGCTCATTGCACGGTCAACAGAATACGCCGCGCCGTCCATCTCCGCGGGCGGCCACGCTACCCGATGCGGAAGCAGCGCATGGAAATCGAGCCGTTCTGGATTCCCTCATGAGTGAAGGTCAGGAGCTCCCCTTTGTCCGCGAGCCCGAGTGAGTAGAGCATGGGCAGGTAGTGATCGTTCGTCGGCACGGCCTTGCGGACCGACGTTCCGGCGCTGTCATAGGCGGCAAGTGCCGCGAGATCGCGGGACGCGATGCGCGCCCTGATCCATTCATCCGCCTCGACAGCCCAGGGGAACGGAGCTGCATCGTCGCGAAAATCAATGAGGCGCAGATTGTGAACGATGTTGCCGCTCCCGATGATGAGCACGCCCCTTTCCCGGAGGCCCGCAAGGGATCGGGCGATCTCGACGTGCTGCGCGGCGGGGAGCGTGGTATCGAGGCTCATCTCCCAGACCGGGACATCCGCCGCGGGAAACATGTGGCAGAGCACGGCCCACGCCGCGTGATCCAGGCCCCATTGACCTTCATCGAGCGAGACCCGCGCCTTCGTCGCTTCCGCGCTGAGTCGCCGCGCTTCGTCGGGCGCGCCCGCCGGCTCGTAGCGCACCGCGTACAGCTCGTCGGGAAAGCCGTAGAAGTCGTAGATCTGGCGAGGCTTCGCGGCATCGGTGACCCAGGTGCCCTGGGTCAGCCAGTGTGCCGACACGACGAGAATGGACGACGGCCGGGGAAGGGTTGCGGCAAGCGCGGAAAGGCTGCGCGTGTAGGAATTGTCCTGGATGATATTCATCGGTGATCCATGCCCGATAAAGAGCACGGGCATCCTGCCGCTGGAAGATTTTGCCGAGGGCATGCCGGTCTCCTATCCGATATGAAAAGCCATGAGGAGGACACGAATAAGGATGAGCAGCCAGCCGGCGAAGACGATGATCAAGGCGATCTTCCGCGCGGCGGAAGTGAGGATGACGAAGATCGTGAGGATTGCAAGAAAGCCGATCGGTTCGGAAAGCGTGGAGAGATCTTTCACCGACGGGAGTATGTACTGGACGAGATGAACGATGGCCAACCCGATATAGCGCGCAATGGTGCTGAGGAAACCGAATATCTGGGTGAGAACATCTGGCTTCGTCACCGGCATATCGAATGGGGAGTATAGCGCGCGCGGGCGGCATCGAACAGTGCCGTCCTGCCGCGCGGGTCAGGCGCGCCCGTTCTGCGAATTGAACCAGGCGCAGGTATCCCGGACGGTGACCCGCAAATCACGCGGGTCGTGGCCCAGGTCGCGCGCGGCGCGATCGTGCGACGTGTTGCGGTTTCCCCGCAGGACCGAAAGCGTATAGCCGGTAAAGAGAGGCTGACGCCCGGCGACGCGGCACCAGGCCGAAGAGATCGGTGCCCAGGCCTGCGCCAGGGCCAGGGGAACCATGATGCGCGGCGGTCGCCTGCCGACGGCCTCGCAGGCGAGCGATGCAAGCTCCGCCATGGATGCCCAGCGTCCGCCGAGTATGTAGCGGGTGCCGGACACGCCGCGGTCCGCCGCTTGAACGGCGGAGCCCGCCACGTCCCGCACATCGACCCAATCGAAACCGCCATCGATCAGGAACGGGATGCTCCCCCGGGCAAAAGACATGATCGCCCTGCCCAGGAGCGAAGGCTTCGTGTCGTTCGGACCGATGATGGCGGTAGGATTCAGGATCACCGCGTCCAGGCCGTCCGCGCTTGCGCGCTTCACCTCGGCTTCCGCAATTGCCTTGGACACGGCATAAGGCGAGCCCGCGCTCCCACTGACCGCAGGACGGTCTTCATCCACCGGCGTGTCCAGCGGGAACGGATTCAGCGCCTCGATGGAGCTGAAATGGACCAGGCGACGCACGCCTGCCTTCCGACACGCCTCGATGACATTCCTCGTGCCGCCGACATTGACCTCCATGGTCTCCCGCATGTCGCTTCGCGTGATGGAGATGCGCGCCGCGGCATGGAACACAACCTCGACGCCCTTGAACGCCGCAACAAGCGTCGCGAGGTCCCTGACATCGCCGGGCACGCGTTCGAGTGCCAGGTGATCAAGGGCCGCCGAAGCACCACGGACAATCGCCCGTACGTCGTCGCCGCGATCCAGGAGTGCCTGTGCAAGAGTAATTCCGACGTGACCGGTTGGACCCGTTATTGCTGCTTTCATCTGGTATACTGCGCCGTTCTATGCATAGGCTGGCGCAGTATACTGTTGTGGGGAGGCAGCGGCAACCGTCGGCGGCCGCGACCGCTCACACCCCGACTATCGCGGCGATCACGAAAGGCACTGCGGCAAGCAAGGCTGCCCAGGCTTTCCGACTCGGCGCCGTGGCGCGTGAGTCCCAGGAGAAGAGCACGGCGGAAAGGACGAAGCTGATCACCGTCGAGCTGAGGAGGACCGCGATGGACCCCCACGGCATTCCCGGGCTGCCCGGCATGGCCAGCCCCATGAAGAGCTTCATGCAGTGGCTCGCGGGAAAGAGTGCGGACACCCTCTGCAGGCCGGCGGGCAGAACAGAGAGCGGGACGGTGATGCCGCCGAGGATGATGGAGGGAATGTAGAGGAACTGGCAGATCAGGGTTGCCGCGGTGTTGTTCGCTGCCGCCACGCCGATCAGGGTGCCGATGCCGGCAAACGCCGCGTACGAAAGCACGCAGGCGATGACGAAACCCGCGAGATTCGACGGTGCGACGCCGCCATAGAATCGCGCGCCGGCAAGGCAGATGAGGACTGTCACCACGGCCATGTGCACGGCAGTGCTCATGACGGGGATGGAGACGATGGAGGCGGCCGGCACGCCGTTGATCCGGTAACTCCTGAAGACTCCCGCCTCGCGTGCGTTCACCAGGAGCAGCGGAATGCTGAGGAGCGACGCGCACATATAGGCGAAAAGCGCCATGGCGGGAAGCATCGTCTGCTTGAAGCCGGGGTTCAGCGACGTCATGAGCCCGCCGACAAGGGCGAAGAACACCAGCGGGAAAAGATAGTACATCAGGAGCTTGGATCGGTCCCTGATGCCCGTCCTGAAGTCGTAGGCGAGATGATGGGCGAATGCGTTCACAGCGCGGCTCCTTGCGTGCTTTTGTCCTGCGTGAGCTCGAGGAATCGTTCCTCCAGCGTGGGCCTTTCGACGCGAAGATCGATGAGGGCATCGCCTGACTTCTCGATCCACGAGAGGATCGCGCTCACCGATTTGCCGGGATCCTCCGAGAGGTACGTGCTGTAGCCGTTCTCCCGGGCGTGGAGGAGTGCAAACGGAACGGCGACCTGCTCCGCGCAGAGCTTCCCCAGCTCGGTGGACACGGAGATGCGCGTCCTCCTGTCGCCGGCGGCGGTGAGCTGGCGGGGGCTCCCCAGGGCGACAATTTCCCCGCGCACGAGTATTGCCGCACGGTCGGCGAGCTTCTCAGCCTCCGCCATGTCGTGGGTCGCAAGGATCACCGTGGCACCTTTCTCCCGCAGCTCGCGCGCCAGGGTGTGCAGGTCCGTGCGTGACTGCACGTCCAACCCTGCCGTGGGCTCGTCGAGGAAGACCACCGTGGGATTGTGGGCGATGGCAATGGCAAGCGCCAGGCGCCGCTGCTGGCCGACGGAGAGCTTCCCGTATTGCAGGCGCTTTTTCTCCGCCAGCCCCAACCGCTCGATCAGGTCGTACCGCGCCGCCACGCCATGGTAGCTGCTGAAAAACACGAGCGCCTCCTCCACGGTCATGGCGGGCGGCAGGGCCGAGGTCTGGAGCTGCACCCCGATGATATTGCGCAGCCGTCCCGGCTGCCGGACGGGGTCGACGCCCGCAATGGAAAGCCTTCCCCCGTCGGGATGCCTGATTCCCTCCAGGCTCTCCAGCGTGCTGGTTTTCCCGGAGCCGTTCGGCCCGAGCAGGGCGAATATCTCCCCCCGCTGGACATCGAAGCTGATATCCTTGACCGCGACGGTGCTGCCATAGCATTTCGACAGCCCCTTCACGGAGACGATGGTCTCAGTCATTTTTTTCCTCCTTCTTTCGCCTTCGTCTTTTTCTGCAGCACATCCATGTAATAGATCGCGCTTCCCACCTCCGTGAGGAGGGTTGCGATCCTGGCGGTGGGCAGGTCGATGACGCCGCTGGATATGAGAGACGCCAGGCCGTGCGTGAAGGCCCAATTCTTGAGCACCATGGGATCCTTGAGGGCCACGGTGGCCTGGTCGACCAGGTCGACGACGCCGCCCAGCTCCTGGACGTCGCGGGCCTGGCCTTTGTCCCCGCCCTGGCCTGCAGCGACCGGCCTATCGACGTAGAGGAAGCGGAAGAGGTTCTTTTCATCCCGCGCAAAGACCACGTATCCCACCGCCGAGCTCAGCAGGACCTCGTCGGTGTACTTTTCCCTCTGGTAACCGTGCATGCAGGCCTCCGCGCGC
>PMDT01000114.1:0-4616 GCA_003154555.1 Spirochaetaceae bacterium | reverse complement strand
GCATCCACGATCATTTCCCTTGTAAACACCGTTCTCTGTGTCATATGCTCCTCTTTTTAAAACAACCGTTATAATAAATAACGTATGTTATTGAATCTGTCAAGAGCTTTGCTGAATATTTTTTCTTTTTTCTCGATGACATATAGTGGCGCGAAACATGAGTGCCGCCGCCCGCAGAGCCATGATATTCGCCCTGATTCTCATGCTCGCCGCGGCGCCGGCCGGCGCGCAGCCGGCGTCGCTTCGGAATCTCTCCCAGCCCGGCCTGCGCATTCCCCCGCAGCAGGAGACGCAGCTTGCGTCGGAGCTGGGTCAGCTCTTCATCATCAACGTGGACGGCTTCGACTGGTCGGGCCCGCTCGCGCTGGCGCCTGCATTCGTCGAGCTCGTCACGCGGCTCCAGATCGGCGGGGTCATCCCCCACTACGCGAGCGTCGACTACGAGCGGATCAGGCGCACCAACAGCGCGCTTTCCGCGCTCACCGCGGCGCCGCTCCTGATCTGCAGCGACATCCTTTCGTTGCGCGGAAAGTCACGGACAGGCACATTCGGCGATGGATACGTCGGCGGTTTCCTGGGCAGGTTCAAGGCGATGCCGGATGCAGAGTTCGACACGCTGGCAGCGCTGAACGCGTTCGCACTTGCCGCGGCAGGCATCAATGTGGCGCTCGGCCCCACCGTGGACACGAGCACGGATGACCCGCGCACCGTGGACCGCGCGCGGCTGGTCATTGCGGAGCTTTCCCGATTCGGTTTGACGCCCGTGCTGAAGCATTTCCCTTTCCTGCCCACGACCGCGAATCTTCACCACGCCTCCCCTGACATGAAGCTGCCGCTGGCAGAAGCGGAGGCGCGTTTCTCGGTCTTCCGCCAGCTCTCCACCGAGACGGGCATCATGATGACGACGCACCTCTACGATTCACCCGTGGATGGCTCCCTTGCGACATTCTCGCCCGTGTGGAACGCGCTGCTGCGGGACACGACCGGCTTCCAGGGGCTCCTGATGACGGACGGGCTCCTGATGCTGCGGAACTACGCCGATCGGAGCGTCCTGGCCGGGGGACCTTCCGGCCCCGAGATTGCGGGAATCGATCAGACTGCCGTCTGGGCGGCGCGCGCGATCCTTGCGGGGCACGACTTCATCATCGTGGAGGGTTCGGCCGCACAAACCGACCGGGCCTTCAATGGGCTCCTGGATACCGCGTGCCGCCGTACCGAGATCGGGGCGCTCCTGCGCGCGCGCATCCATGAATCGGCCGCAAGGATCGCGCGCTGGAAGCAGGAGCACCGCGCCACCCTTCAGCGCCAGGTGGACGTCCCCGTGTCGGCAATCGATGCCGTTATCGACGCGCTGCCGGGCGCCCAGGCGGACCTGGCGACGTTCCGCTTCGACGCAAAAATGATGGCAGCGGTGGCTCCTGTCATGACCGCCGCTGCCGTGAAGTGATCGGCGAAAAGCGGCTCAGAGCAACGGACGGTTCGCCCAGTGGGTGCTGTTGTCGACCGTGAGGACCTTGAAGAATCCCTTGGTCACTGAATGAGTATTGGAGCCGTCACTTGCAGTGCCAATGAAGCTTCCCTGAATCGTCTGGCCGAAAGCCGTGCCATACTCATTCACGCTGAATGTGCCGCTGGATAGGGAGGTGTTGCTGTCAATATTCAAAACGTTGCCGGTCCCGTCGTCGTAATTGAAACTGGCGTTCGATTCGGTATATGAACCCACGCTCGTTCCACCGAAGTCGAGATAGGTATGTCCTAGTGGCCCACCCCCATGCACTTGCTGGTCCGCGGCGAATGAATCGACATAAGTTGTGGTCGAGTACGTGTACCCGACGGGCCGATCATTGCCGATAAGCGCAGCAGGATACGTCTGGTTGATATCGGGGACATACCCGTGCGTCATGACGACCTTTGTCGTGCCGTCGACCGTGAAGGACGTCCCGTATTCGACGTTGACCGTCACCTGCCATGACGTTGCCGTGCCGTTCTGGGCCGTGACCGTGAATGTCGCGGGCACGCCGTCCTGCAGAGGCGCAGTCGTCAGGGTCGCGCCCGCGGAGACGGTGACAGTTGGTGCGATGGCCGAAATGTCCAGGGGCTCAACCGTTGCCACGACGGTATGCGCCGTCAGGTCGACGGTTGCCGTGCCGACGATTCCGTCAATCGTGAAGCTGGTGATCGTGGCGCTGCTGCTGCCGAAAAGCTGATTCCAGAGATTGCACCCGCCGAGTGCAACCACGATCGCCATGCTGAGAAGAAGTGCCTTCATGCGCATTTGGGCTCCTGTATATAGAAGATATGTTATATATAGGATATCGCTTTCACTCCGGTTTCGCCAAACGCTCTTTGCAGCGCGGCCCATGGTCAGGGATTGCCTCGCGTGATAGCGTTCCCCCGATGACTCCCTCCTCCCTGTGGGTGGTCTTTTCTCTTTCCTTCGTCATGGCGCTGAGCGGGGCGCTCATGCCCGGCCCCCTTTTCACGTACACGATCGCCCGGACGCTGCGCGCATCGCGGGCGGGGTGGCTGGTCGGCGTCCGGGTCATCGCGGGGCATGCGGCTCTTGAAGGCGTGCTGTTGATCGGCCTTACCCTTGGCGTCGTTGTATTCCTGCGCGAACCCCTGGCGGCGAAGATCATCGGGGTCGTCGGTGCAGGGCTGCTCCTGTACATGGGAGTCGGGCTCATCCGGGAAACGATCCGCAACAGGGGCATCGAGCTTTCCATGGAAAGCCCGCAGGCATCGGGAAGCTTCATGAGCAGGCTGGATCCCGTGGCGGCCGGTGTGCTGGTTTCCATGAGCAATCCCTACTGGTGGATCTGGTGGGTGACCATCGGGGCGGCATTTCTCCTTCGTTTCGGCATCAGCCTGCGCACGTGGCCGGCCCTTCTGGCCTTCTTTGTCGGGCACGAGCTGGGCGATCTTGCCTGGTACACGGCCGTCTCCACGGCGCTCTCCCTGGGACGGCGCCGCATCCGCAGGGGACTCGTGAGCACGTTGCTCGGTCTCTGCGGCGCGGCGATCATCGGCTTCGGCGTGTACCTGGGCGTCTCACCGTTCCTTCGGCATTGACAGGAGCCCGGTTTCCTGATAGCACGGGTTCGACACTCCACCGATTCTCCACACCAGAAGGAAGGCAAACCATGACAAATGAACCAGGGAAAGGCACGCGCTGGCTGATCGCCGCGATGGGTACTGTGCTCATGCTGTGCCTGGGAACCGTCTACGCATGGAGCTTCTTCCAGGGTCTCCTGGTCCGCGAGTTCAAGGATGCCTTCGGCTGGTCGAACACTGAAGTAGCCTGGATATTCTCCCTTGCGATCTTCTTCCTCGGCGTCACCGCCGCGTGGGGCGGCGTGCAGCTTCCGAAGCGGAGCCCCCGGACCATGGCGATGGCGGGCGCGGCGCTTTTCGCCGTCGGCTACGCGGTGGCCGCCTTTGCATTCAGCATCAAGTCACTGGTGCTCCTGTACGTGGGATACGGCGTCATTGGCGGCATTGGCCTGGGGCTTGGATACGTGACGCCGGTCGCCACGGTTTCCAAGTGGTTCCCGGACCGGAAGGGTCTTGCAACAGGCATGGTCGTCATGGGTTTCGGCCTGGGCGCTCTCTTCATGAGCAAGGTGCTCGCGCCGGTCCTCTTGAACCTGACCGGGCGCAATCTCGTCACGGTGTTCCTCTGCCTGAGCGGCGTCTTCCTCGTGCTGGGTCTCTGCTCGGCGGCATTCATGCGAAACCCGCCCAAAGGCTGGATGCCGAAAGGCGCAAAGGCAGGGGCCTGCAAGGAAGGACCCGCAGACGCAATAGATATTCCGCCCCGACGCGCCATCGCATCGGGACGATTCATCCTTCTCTGGCTGGTGTTCTTCTTCAATATCGTCGCCGGCATCTCGATCATCAGCTTCCAGTCGCCGCTCTTCCAGGACCTCTGGAAGCGCGTCGATCCCAGCCTCACTGCGGCGGCGCTCGCTGCTTTCGGCGCGACGCTCGTCGCGCTGAGCTCGCTGTTCAACGGTGCCGGGCGATTCCTCTGGGGCACCGTCTCCGACAGGGTCGGGCGCGCGCAGACCTTCCGCATCATGCTCGGCTCGGAAATCGTGGTTTTCGCCCTGCTCGTGATCACGCGCAGCCCCTGGGTCTTCGCGATCCTCGTCTGCTGGGTGCTCCTCTGCTACGGCGGCGGTTTCGGCACAATGCCGTCGTACGTGCTGGACACGTTCGGAACAAGAGCGATGGCGCCGATGTACGGTGCGGTCTTGACGGCCTGGTCGGCCGCCGGCCTTCTTGGACCGCAGGTCGTCGCCTGGTTGAAGGACCACTTCGCGAACCGCGCCGGCGTCTACGCATTCGCCGTCAGCATCGGATTCCTGACGCTCGGGTTCGCGCTGTCCCTCGCACTAAGTAACAGTTCTGCCAGAAGGTCAACCTGAACGCCTAGGCGGGTTTGGACTCCGGTTTCGTCGGCGACCTTATCAGCAGCGTCAACGCGGCGCCCACGATCAGCAGGATGCCCGCGGTAATGAATGACTTGGTGTAACTGCCGCCGCTCTGCGCGGTAAGCGTCTGCTGCACGCGGGGCAGCACCAACCCACCCACGCCCCACGCGGTGAACAGCA
>PMDT01000003.1 GCA_003154555.1 Spirochaetaceae bacterium | reverse complement strand
GTCGTGAAGATCACGAAGATCGTGGAAGACAACGAGGTGCTCCTGGCAATGCTCAAGACCGGCGACATCTTCGGGGAGATGGCGCTCCTTGAAAACAAGCCGCGCTCGGCCTCCGCGGTGGCCAATGAGGACTGCAGCCTCATGGCGGTGAACAAGGCCAACTTCGAACGCATGGTCCAGAGCCAGCCGCAGCTCATCACGCGGATCACCACCACGCTCGCCGAGCGACTGTGGGACATGTACAAGAGGCTCGCCAACACGCTCATCCAGGACCCGCTGGGCAGGCTCTATGACTCGCTGCTCCTGCAGCTGGAAAAGAACCGCGTCCCCATCGCCACGAAAGGCAAGTACACCTTCCAGCTCGGACCCAAGGAGCTCCTCAACACGGTGGGTCTGTCCAGCGACAAGGGCAACCCCTATATCCGCAAGCTCTTCGAGAACAAGAACATGGTGCTCGCGGACAACAAGATCGCCACCAACGACGTGGAAGAAATCCAGAAGCAGTCCGAGTATTATCGAAAAATGGAGAAGATCGAGCGCGCCCGCCGCAAGGCCGCATCCGCTCAGTAGGTTCCGGTCACCTTCAGATCCTCGAAGCTCGTTGTATAGGAGCCCAGCCCGCCGACTGCTTCCTCATCGATGCTGAGGAGGTAGGGCATGGCGCGGTCTTCCTTGATCGTGCCGGCAGGGTTCATCTGGCTGATCTGCTGCAGCCCCTTGGTGAGCGTGATGTGCTGGTTGTCGAGATTCCCGAAGTAGTAGGAGCGGCCGTCGAAATCGACCGGGGGAGTTCCGGGGATGAGGGATTTTTCCTCGCCGAGAGTCGGGTCGACGGGAATCCACCCCACGGTCTCCAGGTAGAGCTCGTTCCAGTAGTGGCGGCGCGCCGGCTGGCCGGGGTCGCCGACAAGGTATCCCGATACCATGCGGGCGGGTATCCCCGAGGCGCGCAGGAGCGCGCAATACAGAGATGAGAAGACGAACGCATTGCCGCGTTTCGCGCGGAGCCCGACGAGCGAATCACTCGTATTCGGGCTGTAGGTAAGCTGCGACAGAAGCCAGTCGTACGTCCGGCGTGCCTTCAGCCACGGATTCTTTTCCTGCCCGACGGCATTGGCTGCCGCCTTGATCACGTCGGGGTTCGCCGATGGCACCAGCGCATCCGGTGCCGTAAAGGCTGTGTAAAGCGCCGCCGTGGTGACGTAGGGCGGGATGTCATACGTGCTCACCTGCGTTTCCACCTTGTAGCGATCGAACATCCAGCTCATGTCAACCTTGTATTTGCCGCCCTTCTGGAGATTCGAGAAGGTATACAGGGCCGCTGCCGGGGTGTCCATCATCGGCGCCGGGTCCTGCGCGACCGCCTCGATGGAGCGCTGCTCCGGACTGGCGAGGACGCGGGGCATCCACAGGGAGAGACTGTTCTCACCGGAGGTTGCGGAGACCGACACGATGAGGCCGTATTCCACCGAGTACTTGCGGGGGGACGTGTAGCTCGTACTTCCCGCCCCCTTGTTCACGACGAAATAGGCCGCGTTGCTCGTCCCCTTGTCCGACTTCACCATGACATTCCCGGAAGCCGCTCCCTGGGGCACGCGGAGCTTGATCTCGCGATCCGACCACGAGAGGTAGTCCAGGTCGTAGTCGCGCGCGGGCACAAGATTGGCAAGGTCGAGGCTCCCTCCCGTGGCCGCCTGCAGACCTGACCACGTGAAATACACCTCCGAGTCCCCCTTCTCGAGTCCGAAGTTCATGCCGTACACGGTGATGGTGTCCCCGACACGCGCGACGGAGGGCTGGATGGGGGAGTCGCTGAGGATGAATGGATCCCCGGGCCGGGTGGAGCCCGACGCGGGCTGCGGAATGTCATTCTGACTGATGAAGAGCAGCCCGCTGCTGCGGCCGCTCTTGGTGAGCACGTACACGATTCCCGAGCCCGCCTCCTCGGGGATCCGGAGGCTGATCCGGGTATCCGTCCATTCCGTGTAGTCCAGGGACGTGGGCGAGATGCCGGCGATGCGCACTTCTGAGCTTTCCTGGCTGCTGCCGAAATTGTGCCCCGTGAGGATCATCACGTCGCCCGGCTTCGCCCGCGAGGGTGTGATTGACTCCAGGCGCGGGGGGCTTCCCGCCATGCGCGGACTCAGAAGGACAAAGACCGCGAGAACGATGACCACGACGCTCGGAATGAAGCCCTTGCTGCGGAAGAGCCGCTGGTGCGGCTTGACCTTGTCCTTGTCTTGCTCGCCGTCCGTCTCCCTTGGACCGGCCGCGGCAGCGTCAGCCGCCGCGCTCATGTCATCGCCCAGATGCGCCACGCGGACGGCCTACTGCTTCTTCTCATAGGGCACGATCTTGATCTCCACTTCGATATTGAAGATGCCTTTCTCCGGCTGGTCGGTATCAGAGACGCCGAGGGGAAAGAAGAGGACCGGCTCTCCGAAGGTGACGGGGATCGTGTAGAACGTGTTGTAGAGCTTGCTCTCCTTGTCCGTGGGCTCCGTGAACCAGACCTGGCCCTGCGCGAGGAGGAGCACGGTTCCATCATCCTGGACATACGGCGTGCAGATCAGGGAGATGCGGACATTGTCGCCGTCCAGACGGACACGGATCGCGCGCCCGGAAATCGTGAGCTTCGTGCTCTCCTCGTTCCAGATGGGCCCGTCCTGCTCCTCTGAATCGGGCGGCACCACCCGCGCGGAGATCGTGATGCTCAATGCGTTGGACAGGAGCTGCTGGAGGGCCTCCTTGGGGTCGATGTCGGGAGCCTGCGCCTGGGCCGGAGACTGCGCAACGGCAATGGCGAGCAGAAGGGGCATGAGGGTCGCGCGTTTGCTCATCATGGCTTTTTCCTCGGGAACT
>PMDT01000156.1 GCA_003154555.1 Spirochaetaceae bacterium | reverse complement strand
TCCGATTTCACCAAGGGAGAGAGCCTGACATTCAAGAAGGTGAAGAACTGGTGGGGATATGGATATGACTACAACCAGTACCGGTTCAACATCGACACGATCCAGTACAAGGTCATCACCGGCGGCAACGACATCGTGCGCAACTATTTCTACAACGGCGATATCGACCAGTTCTTCCAGGTCATCCCCAGCGAATGGGCGGACGCGGCCAAGGCGGATCCGATCAAGAACGGGTGGATCGACCGCGAGTACGCTTTCTACGTGCCCCTCACGGGCATCAGCGGCGTCATCTTCAATACGAAGTACCCGCTTTTCTCCGATGTGAATGTGCGCCGGGCAATGTACTACGCGATCAACATGCAGAAGATGATCGACACGGTGCTCCGGGGCGAATACGCGCGCTACCACAATATCGGCATCGCGCACGCCTTCGGCGGCATCTCCTTCGATGACGACACCATCCGCAAGCCGGATTTCGACCCCGTGCAGGCAGGGCTCCTGCTGGACAAGGCAGGCTACACCATCGTCGGAGCAGACGGCATCCGCAAGAACGCTAAAGGTGACCGCGTCTCATTCGAGCTTATCTACCAGACGCCGAATCATACCGAGAGGCTTGCCGTCCTGAAGGAAGAGGCAAAGAAGGCAGGCGTGGAGATCAACCTGAAGCTCATGCAGCAGGGAGCCTTTACAGCGGTAAGGGAAAAGAACTTCCAGGCATGGTGGGGCGCCATGGGCACGTCGATCTACGACGACTACTGGCAGTTCTTCCATTCCAAGAATGCCACCGACCCGCAGACGAATAATTTCTGGGGCTACGCGAACAAGGACATGGACGCGCTGCTCGACGCGTTCAAGGCCACGGAGGACCTGGCCACCAAGGCAGCTCTCGACAAGAAGATTCAGCGCATGGTGGACCAGGAAGCGCTCGTCGTGCCCAACTACTACGTGCCGTACTTCCGCGGCGGCACGTGGAAATGGATCCGCTTCCCGGCGTGGCTGGATACGAAGTTCCACGACAACTTCTTCGAGCCTTTCTCCGCGGACGCGGGGTACGGCGGCTATTTCGGCTACATGTGGATCGACCCGGCGATTCAGAAGGAAGTGCAGGAGGCAATGAAGGCAAAGAAGGCCTACGCGCCGCGCGTCTTCGAGGTCGATACGAACAGGATGAAGTAACGATTGCGCATGATGGAGGGCAAGGAGCTTCTCTCGGTGCAGGACGTCTCCGTCTCTTTCGCAACGGACGCGGGAACCACGGAGGTCGTGGACCGCGTCTCCTTCGGCGTCCGCCCGGGGAGCACGATGGCGCTGGTGGGGGAGTCGGGCTGCGGAAAAACAGTGACGGCGTCCTCCATCATGAGGCTCCTCCCCCATCCGGCCGGCCGGGTCACGGCGGGGCGCATCCTTTTCGAGGGAACGGACGTGCTGGGCCTGCCGCTGCGTGAGATGTACAGGATGCGCGGGAGCAGGCTCTCCATGATCTTCCAGGAGCCGATGACCGCGCTGAACCCCGTGCACACGGCGGGCCGGCAGATCACGGAAACGCTGGAGCTCCACCGCGCGGAGATCGCGCGCCACGCGCGCCGGGACGAAGCGATCAGGATTCTTACCGAGGTGGGGATGTCGTCACCGGAGCAGCGCCTGTCCAGCTACCCTTTCCAGCTCTCCGGGGGCATGCGTCAGNNACCGTGCAGGCGCAGATCCTCGCGCTCATCCGTGCGCTGCAGAAGTCCAGCGGCATGGGCGTGCTCTACATCACGCATGACATGGGCGTGGTTGCCGAGATCTCTGACGAGGTGACCGTCATGTACGCGGGACAGGTGGTGGAATCAGGCCCCGTGGCTGCCATCTTCGCGGCGCCGCTGCACCCCTACACCCGCGGCCTGATCCGCTCCATGCCGCGGCTTACTTCGATCCCCAAGACGCGCCTGCCGGCCATCGCGGGCACCGTTCCTGCTCCGCAGGCGTACCCGACGACCTGCCGCTTCGCGCCCCGCTGCCCGCTTGCCGACGATCACTGCCGCACGCACGCCCCCGTGCTGGAGCAGCACGCGGCGGCACACGCGGTGCGCTGCTTCAAACCGGGCCAGCCGTCGTGAGCGCACCACTGATCGAGGTCCGCTCTCTCGTGAAGCATTTCTCCCAGGGCCGCTACACGGGGCGCGGGATCGTCCACGCGCTCAACGGTGTGGACCTCGCCGTGGCGAAAGGTGAGACGCTCGGCATCGTGGGGGAAACCGGCTGCGGGAAGAGCACGCTGGTCCGCGTCATGATGCGTCTCTATGCGCCCACGGCGGGCAGCATCTACTTCGACGGCGCGGACATCACGCGTCTTCGGGAACGGCAGATGCGGTTCGTGCGGCGCAGGATGCAGATGATATTTCAGGATCCCGGCGATTCGATGAATGCCCGTCTCACGGTGGGATCCATCATCGAGGAACCGCTCGTCATCCAGACCCGGATGAGCGCCGCGGAGCGCCGGGAAAAAGCGCTGTCACTCCTCCGGGACGTGGGACTGCCGGAAGAAAGCTACGCGCGCTACCCCCACGAGTATTCCGGCGGGCAGCGTCAGCGAATCGCCGTCGCGCGCGCGTTGGCCGTGGAACCTGACGTGGTGATCTGCGACGAGCCGGTGAGCGCGCTCGATGTGAGCGTCCAGTCCCAGATACTCAACCTGCTCCTGGAGATGCAGCAGGAGCACGGGCTCACCATGATCTTCGTCTCGCACGCGCTGAGCGTCGTGCGCCACATGTCAGACCGTGTGGCGGTCATGTACCTCGGATCGGTGATGGAGCTTGCAGATTCGGCCGCGATCTATGATACCCCGCGTCACCCCTATACGCAGGCCCTTATTGCCGCGATACCGCGGACAGAACCCGGTGAGCCTCGGGAAAATCCGCCTGTGGCCGGTGAGATCCCCTCCTCTCTCACCCTGCCGCCGGGCTGTCCCTTCTATTCAAACTGCCCGATCCATGTCGACCTCTGCCTCCGGGAAAAGCCCGCGCTCCGCGAGCTCTCTCCCGGGCATTTCTGCGCCTGTCACCTCGCGGAGCGGGGCTGACAGGGCGCGCAACGACCGAAAGGCCCGGGCGCCGAACGGCGCCCGGGTTCCATGGTCATTCTATTGAAAAGCCCGCTTTCTTCGCCTCGTCCCGGACCGACGTGAGCATGGCCTGGTCGAGCGTGTCAGCCGGCGCATTCCTCTTCGCCGCATCCGCGAGGAACAAGCGCCTCTTTTCGTTGGCCGCGTTGATCCTGTTCTGGATGTCGACCCTCTTCGCCGCGAGATCCGCCACGTACTTCTGCTTCTGGGCCGGTGTCATGCCTTTCATCTGCGCGGGCAGCTCGTCGTCCTTGAGATTCCCCAGCGTCACCTGCTTCTGTGCCAGGGCATCGAGGAGATCCCAGCCCGCATTGCTGTAGGCGTCCTGGGCCTTCGCCACCGAGCGCTCGACAGGTGCGGCCGCGCCCATGGAAGACGCGTTGGTGTCCTGCTCCGCCTGCCGGCTCTTCGACGCTTCCCCCGCGCTGCCATAGCCCAGGTACGTGCCGTTCAACTGGTCGCCAAGACTCACGATTTCCTTGTCGTATGGCGTGACGGGGTCCTGGACAACTTCGTCCTGGTTGATGCTCATGTAGCGGCCGTCTGCCCGGTTGGCGCCGTCTTTCCAGTTTGTGTCGATGCCTTCCTGGTTGGTTCCGCAGAATATCGTGTTGACGATGATTCCTTTGCGCGCTGCGCGGGCGCAGGATTCCGCGTACGGGACGGGGCCCTGGGTAAAGGGCTCATTACCGGCGATGTAGACGATCTTCAGGACGTCGTTCGTCTTGCTCCAGGAAAGCCTTGACACCGCGCGGTCGATGACCATGCCGCAGTATTCGCTGCCGCCATTGGTGGAGAGGGAAAAGAGATCGGCGGAGATGGCGTCGAGGTCCGTGGTAAGGTCCGACACCATGCGGATATAGCCGTCGTTTTCCTGAAGACCGTCGTTGCCGTACTCGAAGAGGCCGACCTCGAGCTGGGGATGCTTTCCACCGCGTCGCGCCCGCGCCAGCTCGTTCACCACTTTCCAGAGCTGGCTCTTTGCCTGACCGATCAGCCCGTCCATCGAATTGCTCGTGTCCAGGAGTATCGCGAGCTGGATCTTCTCCTCCGCCGCGGCAAGCCCTCCGCCGATGAAAAGGACGCACGCGGCAATGATCCATGCCTTGCCGAAAAAGAATCGTTTCATATGTTCTCCTCTCATGATGAGAGGCTACTCCCCCGCGTCGATGGGTTTGTCATCGGGCTGAACCGATTTTGTAAAAAAAAGGCAAAGACATTCCGCGACCCCCGGCCCGGGGGAGTGCGGCCGCGAAAGCCCGTCCGCTTACCCCGGATCCAGGACCAGGCGGTCGGTGTGCGCTGCCTCCAGATCCGCGGCCTTCCACAGGGTGGCCTGATAGCGCACATGGGCCCAGGAATCGATCATGTCGTCGTAGTGCCTGTTGCCCGCGTGCCCGCTCTGGCCCGTGGCGTTGATGACCCGGGACGCCGACAGATCGGCGAGGTCGATCACCTGGCGCATCGATGAGATGATGAAGACATCGAACGGGTCTGCCGGGCTCCAGTCGGAAGAGACGACCTGCTGCATGCCTCCACCCACGGGCACGGGCCCGCGATTGAAGATCCGTTCAATGAAGGAGATACCGGACTTGCCGAAGGTCTGGTTGCGGAATGTTGCCGTGTGCACCCTTCCCCAGCGCCACCCCTGGATGTCTTTTCCCTGCGCCTTGATGCCCCGCTGCGCCCCCTTTGCAAGCGAGGCGGCAAGCACGTCGTCCCTCGATTCCCGTACGTCAAGGGTCGTGGGGTTGTCCCAGAAGGGGTGGTGAGGGTCCTTCATGATCTGGAAGATGGTGTTCAGGAGGCGCGAGTTGTCATCCAGCGCGGCGTCGGTGCTCCAGAGCGTGCCCGGCACCTTGTCCTTGAATACCTCTTCCACCAGCGCCTGCCAGAAGTAGCCATAGACGGCGGCGCCGCTGCTGCCCGTGTCCATGCGGTCGTCCCACGCGAGCAGCGCGTCGCGCGCCCGCGCCGCGTCGCCATTGAGCGACAGACCCTTCAGGTAAGGAAGGAGCTCGCGCGCGGAGATATTCAACGTGTCCGCCTGCATCCTCTCGACGTCCGCAACGGTAAGCTTCGTGCCCGCCTTCTCGATCATCTCCATGATCCTGCTCGCGCGGTAGCCGTGATCCGAAACGTCGCCGATGAAGTTGCGATAGGCCGGCGTTATCACGGGGTTGTTCGCGGAAGCGATGTAGCCTTTCACGGGATTGTACGACCATGGCATCTGGTCGAAGGGGATGAAACCCTTCCATTCATAATCACTCGTCCACCCTGGGGCGGGAATGGTGCCGTCCCCTTTTGCGCGGATGGGCACGAGCCCCGGTGCCTGGTAGCCGATATTCCCGTCCACGTCGGCATACACGAAGTTCTGCGACGGCGTGTTCCAGGACCGTAGTGCGTCTCGGAACTCCGCGAAGTTGCGGGCCTTGTCGATCTGGACCACGGAGCGGAATGTCGCGTTCACCTGGAACGCCGTCCAGCGAAGTGACAGTGCCTTGAGCTCCAGACTGGAGGAAAATCCCGCCCCGGGCGTGAGGCTGAAACCCTTGTACTGGGAGAATGCGCCCTCATCCGTGATCAGGGGCCCGTGACGAGTCTCCCGCACGAGAATGACGCGCGGCTCATCCTGGCGGAGGACCTTGATCTCTTCCCGGCGCACTGACATGTCGACCCATTTCCCGTTCACCTCGTACTGGTTCGGGTTGGCCGGGTTGACCTTTTCGATGTACAGGTCCATCACGTCCGGGCCCACATTGGTGAAACCCCAGGCGATCCGGTCGTTATGCCCGATCACCACCCCGGGCACGCCCGCGAACGAAAAGCCGGCCACTTCGTAGGGACAGACTGCCGTCTTGGGCGTGCAGTGCAATCCGATCTGGAACCAGATCGAGGGCATCTGGCTGCTCAGATGCGGGTCATTTGCCAGCATGGGTTTGCCGGTGCTGGTCAGGGCGCCCGAAATCACCCAGGAATTGGAACCTATCTCCGAGCTGGAAGGACCCAGTACGGTGTCCAGGCTGCTGAAATTGGCCTGGACATCCGCCAGCTGCGTCCCGGGATAGGTGGCTGGGACAGTCAGGAGATCCGGGTTGTTTGCCATGCTGTACCCTGGCACGATTAACGGGTGGTCGGATGGGTAAGGGGGAAAGAGCTGGTTCACCTGCTGTAGCGAAAGGGTTTTCAGCAGCATGGCCCGCTCGATCTCTTCGTCAATATTTCCGCGCAGGTCCCAGGCCATCGCTTTGGCCCAGGTCAGCGTGTTGGCCGGAACCCAGGCTTCCGGGGTGTAATGCGGGTTCAACAGCTTAAGCACGCCGTATTCTAGGCTGAGCGCCGTGCCCTGGTGGCTGGCCAGGTAGGCGTTTACCCCGTCGGCATACGCCTGCAGGATGGCCTGATCGGCCGGTCTGGCGCTGGCAACTTCCTGCCGGGCGATCTCCGCCCAGCCCATCGTGCGCAGGAAGACATCCGTCTTGACCTCCGACGAACCGAACATCTCTGAGAGCCGTCCGGCGCCGATGTGCCTCCAGAAGTCCATCTGCCAGAAGCGCTCCTGGGCATG
>PMDT01000335.1 GCA_003154555.1 Spirochaetaceae bacterium | reverse complement strand
GCGGCAAGTGCACGCCCTGCCGGGTCGGCACGCGGAGGATGCTCGAGATCCTGGAACGCATCTGCGCCGGCAAAGGAGAAGAAGGCGACATCGAGCGCCTGGTGGACCTCGGGGAAACGATCAAGGACACGGCGCTCTGCGGTCTCGGTCAGACCGCGCCCAATCCCGTTCTCTCGTTCATCCGATTCTTCCGCGACGAGTTCGTGGAGCATATCCGCGACAAGAAATGCCGCGCGGGAGTCTGCGCCGAGCTGGTGCGCGCCCCGTGCCAGAACGCGTGCCCCGCAGGCGTGGACATCCCGGGCTTCATCAGCCTGACCGGCGAGAAGCGCTACAACGAGGCGCTGCTGCTCCATCGGGAACGCAACCCCTTCGTGGCGGTCTGCGCGCGCGTCTGCTTCCATCCCTGCGAAGGAAAGTGCCGCAGGGTCACGCTCGACGAGCCGCTCTCCGTGCGGGCGGTGAAGAGATTCCTCGCCGACCAGGAGAAGGAGTACCAGTTCCCCGCGCCCGTTGTGAATGCCGCGAATGCGAAGCGCAAGGTGGCCGTGATCGGCGCCGGACCCGCGGGCATGTCGTGCGCCTATTTCCTGGCGCGCATGGGCTACAAGCCCACGGTGTACGAAGCGGCCGATAAGCCGGGCGGCATGCTCCTGCAGGCCATACCTGCGTACCGGTTGCCGCGCGACATCCTCGCCAATGAGATACGCGGGATCGCGGAGCTCGGCGTCACCATCAAGACGAAGAAGAAGCTCGGCCGAGACTTCACGCTCACGTCGCTGAAGGAGATGGGATTTGAGGCCGTGTTCCTTGCCGTGGGTGCCCCGCAGGGCATGGCGCTTGGCATGAAAGGGGAGGACATGAAGGGCGTCGTGGATGCCCTCGGGTTCCTCCGCGAATACAACCTCACGGGCAAGGCCGCTGTCGGGAAGAACGTCGTGGTGGTTGGCGGCGGAAACGCCGCGGTGGACGCCGCGCGCACCGCCCTCCGGCTTGGCGCGGAGACAGCAACCGTGGTCTACCGGCGCACGCGGGCGGAAATGCCGGCCTACGAAGAGGAAGTCGGAGAGGCAGAGCGCGAGGGCGTGAAGTTCGCATTCCTCGCGGCCCCCCTGGAGCTCGTGGAGAAGGGCGGCAAGGTGGCCGAAGCGAAGTTCCGTACGATGGAGCTTGGCGATTTCGACCGCACGGGAAGGCGCAAGCCGGTTGCCCGGGGTGAGAATGATTTCACGCTGAAGGCGGACATGGTGATCGCAGCCATCGGCCAGACGCTCGTACCGGCGGAGCTCTTCGACGGCGTGAGCGTGAAGCTCAGCGAGCGGCATTACCTTGACGCCGATCCAGTGACCGGTCAGACCTCGGTGGACTGGATCTTCGCCGGCGGCGATGCGGCCACGGGGCCGTCATCCGTCGTGGAAGCCATCGGCGCGGGAGAAAAGGCCGCGGTGGGAATCGACAGGTTCCTCACGGGCGCGGTGCACGCGCCCTGGCGGACGTACACAATCGCCAACACGTTCTTCGATCCGGAAGCGGATCCGGTCATCGCCAATCGGCCGGAGGTGAAGATGATCCCCCTGGCGAAGCGCGCGGGAACATTCGCGGAGGTGGAGACCACGTGGGCGCGCGCAATTGCGCTGGCGGAAACGCAGCGCTGCCTGCGCTGCGACTACCGGGAAGAAGCCGCCATTCCCGTCGGCGCTTCCAACGGCAACGGCACGGCTAAAATGCCACGGAGTACCGTGGCCGCCGCAAAGAAAGGAGCGTGATCGACATGCAGAACCTGACGATAGACGACAAGAAGATACAGGTGCCTGACGGCACCCCGATCATCGAGGCCGCGCGCATGGTGGGGGTGAAGATCCCCTCCCTCTGCTACCTCAAGAACGTTCAAGCCATCGGCGCCTGCCGGGTGTGCCTCGTGGAAGTGGAAGGGGCAAAGACCTTGATGGCCTCCTGCTCCACGCCTGCCTGGGAAGGCATGAAGGTGCATACGAACACCGCCCGCGTGCGCGATGCGCGGAAGACCGTCGTGGAGCTGATCCTCTCCGACCACGAGGGGGACTGCCAGGTCTGCGACCGCAACGTGGATTGCGAGCTGCAGGCAGTGGCGAGCGACCTGGGCATCCGCAAGGTGACCTACCCCGGCATGAAGAGCAGGCGCATGACGGACGACAGCACGCCCGCCCTCATCCGCGACACGGCCAAGTGCATCTCCTGCCGCCGCTGCGTAGCGGTCTGCAGCAACACGCAGGGAGTCGGTGCGATCTTCCCGCAGGGACGGGGATTCGCCTCAATGGTGGGCCCGGCGTTCGCGCAGAACCTCTCGGATGTCGTCTGCGTGCAGTGCGGGCAGTGCGCCGCGGTCTGCCCCGTGGGTGCGATCAGCGAGCGCGACGAGATCGGCAAAGTGTGGGCCGCGCTGGACGACCCGAAGAAGACGGTCGTCGTTCAGACAGCCCCTGCCATCCGGGCCGCGCTTGGCGAGTGCTTCGGCTATGCTCCTGGGACGCTCGTGACGGGCAAGATGGTGACAGCGCTGCGCCAGATGGGTTTCGACCGCGT
>PMDT01000158.1 GCA_003154555.1 Spirochaetaceae bacterium | reverse complement strand
ACGACGATGAACATCATGAAGAAGAACTGCCGGCCCGGGTATTTCTTCTTGGCAAGCGAATATCCCGCCATCGTGCAGACCGTCACGGACAGGATCGTGTAACACGCGGAGGTAATCACGCTGTTCAGGAACCATCGCGCGCCATAGCCCGCGGTGATGCGGACCAGGTTGTCAAGGTTGGGATGGAGGGGGATCCACTGGGGCACGAGACCCATCAGGTCGAATCGGGTCTTGAATGCCCCTGTCACCATCCAGTAGAAGGGGAAGAGGAACAGGAGGGCGGCGACGAAAATGAGGAAAGAGACAACCCTTTTCCCCGCGCGCTCCATCATCGTGCTCACCTGCCGCGCTCCTAGTACTCGACGTCCCGATTGACGATCGTGAACTGGATGAGTGACACCGCCGCGATCACCACACCCAGCACGATGCCCATTGCAGAGGCCAGGCCGTAGCGCTGGAGCCAGAACGCCGTGTCATAGATCTGGAAAACGATCGTCGAGGTGGCATAGTACGGTCCGCCCTTTGTCAGGAGGTTGACCAGCGCGAAGGACTGGAACAGGTTGATCGTGTTGATGACGACCACGAACAGGGTCGTGGGAACCACGAGGGGCAGGACAATGGAAAAGAACACCCGCCTCTGCCCGGCGCCGTCGATCCGTGCCGCCTCGATCAGGGCCGTGGGGATGTTCTGCATCGCGGAGATGTAAAGGATGAGGGACATTCCCACGTTGATGGTGAACAGGATCAGGGTGAGGGATCCGAATGCGTATCCCTGGCCGAGCCACACGACGGGGGCTTTCCCCGCCAGTCCCAGAACGTAATTTGCGAGGCCCATGACGGGATTCAGCAGGTTCTTCCACACGACGCTGATTGTCACGATGGAAGCGACGGAGGGAAGATAGAAGGCAATTCTATAGAAACCCAGCAGTACCCTGTGGCTGCGATAGATCCGGTAGGAAACGAAGAGTGTGAAGATCAGGATGACGGGAATGTTGATGGCAACGAAGAGCGTCGAGTTCAGCAGCGACCGGGCGAAGATCTTGTCGCCGAAGAGCTCGATGTAGTTCTTCGCCCCCACGGGAACGAAGGTGGAGCCGATGAACTCCTGGAAGCTGAGCACCGCTGTCCTGAAAAGCGGGAAGATCTGGAAGATCGCGAAGAGCACGACCGCCGGGGCAATGAACACGTAGCCGGAGATGCGGTCTTTTGTGATGCCCCGGGCGGTCGCTCTCATCATGGGTTCCTTTCAGGGCTACGGGTAATACTTCTTCAGGACTTCATTTGCGGCGGCCACGAAATCATCCAGCGCCTGCTTCGGCGTCTTCACGCCGGTGAGCGCGGCCTGGAAGTTCGGATACCATTTCGTGCGAACCTCCGCCCAGCCCTTGGTGACCTTGCCCGCGTAGATGTTGTGCGTCCCGCCCCAGGTATCGACAAACGCCACTTCGGGATCATTGTGGGTCTGCCCATAGGTGCGCATGCCCTTGATCGCAGGGACCGTGCCGATGGAGCTCAGGACGATATCTTCCGCGTTGCACAGCCATTTCGCGAATTGCTTCGCGGCATCGATCTTCGCCTGGTCCGCGGTCTTGAACACCGCGACGCCGGTCAAGGCAAGGCTGGTCCCGGAGGAGGCGCCTGGTGCGCTGGGATACGGCAGCAGGACGACGTCGAAGTTCGCGGCCTTGCCCGCCTTCTGCGCGATGCGAAGGGGAAGGAGCTGGCTCGAGTCATATTGCATGCTGAGCGCCACCCTGCCCTGGTGAAAGAGGTCGATTGCATCCGATGCGAGCATGGCCTCGGCGCCCGGCGCGATAAGCCCCTTCTGCTTGAGGCCCACCAGCCATTCCATGCCCTTGACGCCCGCGGCGTCGTTCAGCGTGAGCCGCTTGTTGTCGGGAGCGAACAGCTTTGCGCCGAATGTCTGGAGAACCATCCTCATCCCCACGTCTGCCTGTTCGTTGCCCGCCCAGAGAGCGGTCGGGTAGACCCCTTTGACGTTTTTTACCGCGTCAAGGGCCTTGGTCAAATCGTCGTAGGTCCAGCTCCTGTCGCTCCTGGCGAGGGGCAGCAGTCCCAGCGCCCCCGCCTGCTGGAAAATCGTCTTGTCGACCCCGATGCAGATCGGCAGCGCCGACATCGGGTACATGTAGAATTTGCCGTCCAGCGTGCTGTCGGGGACGAACGCATCCAGGACCTTTGATCTGTCAATGACGTCGTCCATCGGGACCAGTGCACCGCGGGTGGCGTAGTCGGCGATCAGGCGGACCGGATCATCGTCGATCAGGTCAGGTACGGTATTGGATGCGATGGCCACGTTGACCTTTGCAGGTCCACCGTTGTAGCTCAAGGTTTCGATCTTGATCGTAACGTTGGGATTCAGTTTTCCGTACCTGTCGACCAGCTCCTGCTCATACACGCCGGGATCCTTCCCCGTGGTAGAAAACCGCGGGTAGGCCCACCAGAGCAGCTCCACCTTCTGCTGCGCCGCCTGGCCGAAGACCGCGGCCGTGGACAGCAGGACGAAGAGAATCGCCAGCATCCCGGTGATGCCTTTCTTCATACGCACCTCCTTCAAGGTATATCGCGCGGGGGCCCCCGCGGGCGGGCATTCCCGCGCCGCGGTGACCGGAGAGATTCGCACGGCGCTCACGCGCCGTGCGGGGTGAGACTATTTCAGCGAGGTCTGTATCCTCTTGATTGTTTCCACTGCCTCGGCGATGGCCTGGTCGTCCGTCCATTTGTCGGTGAGCACCCGCAGCATCATCTTTGCGATGACCCTCTGGTTGAACTCTTCCAACGCCAGAGAGGTCACGGGCCCGGGATAGCCGGGCATGTAGACGTAAGGGGCGGAGTCGGCCAGGGGCTTCAGAGCGCGATCCTGCCAGACAGGGAGCTTGATCAGGTCTGTATAGACGGGAATCCGGAAGCCGCCCATCGCGGTGATGATCTCTTCCTGCCTCTTCTGCTGGCTGAGGGATCGTATCAGGTCTTTTGCCTGATCGGGGTACTTGCTCGTATTCGGAATGAACAGGACCCACGCATCGCCCTGGATGAAACGTCCGACCGGGCCTGTCGGGAAAAGCTTGAACACCGTGTTGTTGAACAACGTGGGATCGTTCGCCTTCAGCCACGTGGCGATGCTGCCCGTGTTCTCCGCGAATCCGACCTTTCCGCTCTGATAGGCGGTGTTGTTCCCCGCGTCGTCCCAGGTGACTGCATCCTTGGGAATCACGCCATCTTCATACGCGCTCTTGACGAGGTCGATGGCTTGGCGCGTCTGGGGTGAATCCAGTGTGACGCTTTTTCCGTCCTTGCTCCATACCGCCCCGCCATACGCGAGAATCATGGCGCTGTTGTGCCGTTCGCCGTCATAGGGTGCAACCTGGTGGCCCCAGCCCCAGACCGTAGGAGGATTGTTGATCGCGCGGGCGACGGTGAGGGTGTCTGCCCACGTGTCGGGAATCGCCAGTCCCTTGGCGTCCATAAGGTCCTTGCGCGCGTACTGTTCCTCTGTGCTTGCGAACATTGGAATCGCCACAAAGCTCCCGTCCGGAGTTGTCACCGCGGCGACCACGCCCTTTGTGAATCCGCCCATGTTGGCGTTCAGCTCCTTGGCCAGTGCGGTCACATCCGTGACCAGTCCTGCCCGTTGCATCTTGGGCAGCCAGAGGATGTCGCAGAGAAGGACGTCCGGCAGAGTCTTGCTCTCGATCGCGGCGTCGATCCTCGGGAACATGATCTTGTCCGAGTCCTGCGAGTATTCCAGATCCACGCCTGTCTGCTGCGCCCATTCCAGGGCGTAGGATTCGAGCAATCCTTCGGTGGCCTTGACGTAGAAAGGATGGTCGATCCACATCCGCATCTTGGGTCGGGCCGGAGCGGCGGTGCCTTCCTTCGATCCCGCGGCGAATACCGCGCCCGTGACCATGAGGAAAATGGCGGACAGAATGATCAAGACCTTGGCGATACGATTGTGCATTTCTTCTTCCCCCCTTTGTGATGTGTGGGCGCCGCTTCACCGTCGCGTCCACATGGACGGACCCGCGGCCGCGCGCCCGGTCCAACAAAAGTCCCCAGTCGCCTTCCCTTCACCTCCTCTCCGGGATGCCCGCGCGCGGGCGTCGCCGATGGGCGGGTAGCGTGGCGTCGCGCCGTCGAGCGGCGGACGCGGATGTCATGCCAATGTCTGCGGGTCGATGCCTTCGACGACGACGGGTCCGGACCGTGACAGAAAGCCGCCATCGACCACCATCGCATGGCCGACAACGAAGGACGCCGCATCCGAGCACAGCCAGACAACGGCCGCCGCCACCTCTTCCTCCGCGCCGATACGGCCGATGGGGTGGAGCGCCGCCTGGCGGATCGCGGACACACCGTCCTTTTTCTTGAACATGGTCTGCTCGGCCATTTGCGTGCGGATCGTGCCCGGACAGACGGCATTGATCCGGATGCCGTCCTTTGCATATTCCACGGCGGACGCCTTGGTCAGGCCGATGACCCCGTGCTTGCTCGCGTAGTAGGCCGAGTTGAACCAGCCGCCGTTCAATCCGGCCACCGACGACACGTTCACGATTGCTCCACTTTTCTGCGTGAGCATCTGGCGGATTTCGTATTTCAGGCAGAGCCAGACGCCCTTGAGATTCGTTCCAATCACATTGTCCCATTCCTGCTCGGGGAAATCGGCCGTGAACACGAGGTGGGGACCCGCGACTCCCGCGTTATTGCACGCGATATCGAGCCTTCCGTAAATCTCCACGGCGCGCTTCACCATGGCCTCGACGTCCGCGGCCTTTGAGATATCCGCGCGGACGAAAGCGGCGGTTCCCCCGCGGCGGTGAATGAGGTCAACCGTCTCCTCGCCCTGCTCGCTGCGCCGCGCCGCAACAATCACTTTCGCCCCTTCATCACCGAACGCCAACGCCGTGGCCCTGCCGATACCGGCGCTCGCGCCCGTGACGAGCGCTACCCTGCCCTTGATATTTGCGTTCATTTCCGACTTACCCCTCACCGGTGTCTCAGGCATGTATCCGGTTCCGTACCCGATTCCGTATCCGGATACGTAACTCTTAGCATGTCCCGGAAGCTGGCGTCAAGCTTTTTCTTCATCTGTTGATTATGTGGTCATCCCTTGGCGGATTCGCCGCGCGAGCATGCGACTATTCTTTCGCAGGCGCGCACGATGCCCGCTTTATCAGCTCCACGCCCAGCTTCGTGATGTCCAGCTCGATCTTCGCGCCGCCCAGCATGCTGACGAGCTTCGTGATGGCGGTACGCGCCACCTCCTCGGCGGGGTGACGGATGGAGGTGAGCGGCACGCGGAGCAGATCGGCAACCGGGATATCGGAGTTGCCGATCAGCGACAGGTCGTCGGGAATCGAAAGACCGGCGGCGAAAGCTGCCCGCATGACGCCCAGGGCCACGGAATCGTGGCGCGCGATGATCGCCGTCGGCGCCTTCTTGCGCTGGAGCAGCGCGGTCAGGGCTTTTCGTCCGGCCTCCTCGCTGTTGCCGCACGTCACGATGGAGGCAGGAGAGACGGGAATGCCCGCCTCCTGCAGCGCGTCACGGAAACCGCGCGCCCTTTCCCTGCCCAGGAGGCAATCCTGCGGTATGGCGAGATAGACGATATTCGTGTGACCGAGAGAGAGCAGGTAGCGCGCGGAGAGATACGTGACCTGGTAGTTGTCGCCGACCACCTGGGGGACGTTGAGCCCGTCGATGCAGGAGTGGGCGACGACCAGCTTCATGCCGGAGTCCGCCATTTCCTGGTAAATCGGCACATTCTTCGTGTCCGCCTCGGGGATAACGATGGCCCCCGCCACGCGCGCGGAGGCAAGCTGCTCCAGGCACATGCGCTCGCTGTCAGGACGGCCGTCGGTGGTATAGCAGAGGGTGCCATAGCCGGCTTTTCTCACGGTCCGCACCACCAGCCCGATTGATGACGCATATGTCGTCGTGACCGACGGGGTGACGAGCATGCCGACGAAGTGGGAGCTGCCCAGCGTCAGGCTGCGCGCGACGAGGTTCGGGCGATAGTTCATTTCCGCGGCGAGCTTGAGGATGCGCTCCTTTGTCTCGGGCTTGATGTCGTCCTTGTCCCACAGGGCGCGCAGGACGGTCGTCGTGCTGACCGAAGCCGCCCGGGCAATATCGTAAACGGTGCTTGCCATCCTTTACCCCGGTTTCAACGATTCTGCATCCGCGACCCGTACTCGTTGCAGAGGACAAAAGCCGCCGGCACGTCCTCTTCCACGGCGGCGAAGCGGCTGACGTGCTCCGCGAACAGGTTGTCCGTCTCGTCGTCGTTCACGGAGGAGACCTCCCCTGCCAGGAGCGTGCCCCCGGCGCCGTCGGCCCAGAAGCGATGGTACATCCCCGGTGCAAGCGTCATGCTTTCTCCGGGATTCATCACCACCGGCACGCCGGGCCGAACGCTCATCTCCCTGCCGTCGCAATATACCGTGACAGGCGACTCGCGGTCCACGGCGTCATCGTCGCGCACGGCGTAGAGCTCCATCACGAGACGCCCTCCCCCGCGGTTGATGATGTCTTCCGTTTTCGACCAGTGGAGGTGGAGCGGCAGGCGCTGATTCGGCGTCAGGATGATGACCTTCTCCGCGTACGGCGTGCCAAGACCCGGCGTGCGAAGGTTCCCGTTGCGGATGGTGAAGAGCACGGCGCCCAGCCGGTCGAAGTCCCCGACGCCGAAATCGCTCACGTCCCATCCCAGCCGGCAATCGAATATGCGGCTGCATTCCGGTCCGGCCTTCCGCCACTGCGCGGGCGTCCAGGAGGCGAATGGCGGCAGCATGAAATCGTGTGCCCGCAGGACGTCCTGCGCCGCGCGGATTGCCCTGTCGATCTCAGACCGCTTCATCGCGCATACCTTTCATAGTGAAACACCGAAAGAAAATCCAGGCACCGGTCGCGCACGGCGGCGAACCACGCATCGCGGCGCGGCGGGTTGGCCACCATGGCGAGCTTCGGCTGCGCAGGGGGCTTCCGCGACAGGACGGCCTCCCCGAGCAGCTTGTCGGCGACCAGCGCGCGCAGCTGTGCCGGGCCGAACATGTCTTCGATCGTGTCCAGCACCTGCCGCGCAACGGCCTGGCCGCCGTGCACGGCGAGCGTCGTGTAGATATTGATCTTCACAAACCCGTCATCCGGGAGCCGCGGCAGGTCGTCGGGCATCACGGAGGAGGTGCCATGGATGCAGAGGATCCTGCCGACCGCGGCGCTGATTTCCCGCGCGCGGTCGGAGCGGTACCGCACCTGGTCGGCGGTGGCGCGATGCTCGGTGCCGACATTCGGCACGATGATGTCGACGCCCGTCGCGCGCAGGAATCGGCGCGCCTGCTCCACGGTCGTCGGCTCGTTCTTCCCGACCCCGCCCGCCTCGAATATCTCGTCGACGGCCCCCTCTACGACGACGCGTCCACGGACACGATCGGCGAACTCCGCCGTGAGGCGCACGTTTTCATCGAACGGCTTCTCACTTGCGTCGCACATGATGGAGGCGAACGCGTCGGTGAACATCTCCATGACGTCACCGTCGATCCACGGGAAGGCGTGATCCAGGTGCGGCAGCACCCGGAGCTTGCGGTAGGGGCTGGTCCCGCTGGTCATCGCGGCAAGGTCTGACATCATGAGGCGCGTGCCCAGGATGGGATCGCCGCAGGCGGTAAGAAGGGTCATCTGACCCCGGGACGGATAACGCGAGGTCCAGGCCGGTATGATGGGAATGTCGTCGCGCCCGATGCGCGCGCCCATTTCCTTTGCCGCCGCCAGTATCGCCTCCAGGGTCTCCCTGTCCTCAGCACAATAGACCGGGAGACCGACGCCGAGCTCGGCTGCTTCCTGGTAGACTTCCTTGACGTGCGTGTAGTCGGTCACGAGTGGCATTCAGGTATCCTTTCTCCCCGGAGCGTTGTCACAGGGTCCCGGGAACTGTCTTCCAGTCCTTCTCGAATTGCAGGAGCCCCGCCTCGGTGAGCGGATGCTCGAGCATCTTCCAGAATATCGCCGCCGGCATGGTAACGACGTCACAGCCGGCCGTGAACAGGTCCGCAACGGCCTGGCACGATCGTATGGAGGCCGCGATGATCTTCGTCCCGACGGCCTGCGCGCGGAAAGTCTCCTTGATCGACCGCACGAGCGCAAGACCGCCCATGTTCATGTCGTCCAGCCTGCCGACAAACGGGGCGATGTATTCCGCCCCCGCGCAGCTTGCGGCGATGGCCTGGGTGAGCCCGAAAACGAGCGTCACCGTCGTGCGGATGCCGGCGCGTGAGAGGCTCCTCGCGGCGGCAAGACCATGCGGCGTCATGGGCAGCTTGACCACGACGTGAGCCGCGAGCTCCGCCAGGCGATGCGCTTCGTCGATGAGTTCTTTTGCAGTCGGGGAGACTGCCTCGACGAGTATCGTGAGCGCGGGGTCGACCGCGGCGATGGCCGTGATGCACTGCCGCAGCGGAGTACCTTCGCGACTCACGATCGTGGGATTGGTCGTGACGCCGCTGATGCAGCCGGTCTTGACGGCCTTTGCGATGTCCGCGACATGGGCGGTGTCCAGGTAGATTTCCAATCCGTTCCCTCCTCGCTCTCCGCTCAGTGCATCTCCGCGCCGCCGGCCAGGTTTATCGCCTGGCCCGTGATATACGACGCATCATCGCTCGCCAGGAAAACGACCGTGCGACCGACGTCCTCGGGCGTGCAAAGCCGTCCCATGGGGATCCTGGATTCAAGGTAGGGCCTCACCTCGCCCGGCGGGATGCTCCTCTTGCGGGCATAGTCGTCCACCATCCCGTCCCAGAGAGCCGTAAAGACGATCCCCGGGCAGACTGCGTTGATGCGAATCCCGCTCTTTGCAAACTCGACGGCGAGTGACTGCGTCATGCCAATGACGGCGAACTTGCTCGCACAGTAGGCCGCGTACTGGCTGTTGCCGGTCTTGCCGGATTGGGAGGACATGTTGACGATCGTCCCCCGACCCCGCGGCAGCATCCGGCGGATGGCCGCCTGGCAGCCGATGAAGGCGCCCGTCAGGTTGATCGCCAGCGTCTGCTCCCATATCTCGTCGGTGCAATCGAGGAACGGAACAATCCGGGAGACCCCGGCATTGTTGACCCAGATGTCGAGGCTGCCCAGCGTATCCTCGATGCCGCTGGCGGCATTTTCCACCGCTGCCCTGTCGGAAACATCGAAGGACCACGCGGCCGCGCTGCCGCCCGTTGCCGCTATCTCGTCGGCAACCGCGCGCGCAGCCTCCCGGCGGGAATCGCAGACAGCAACCTTTGCTCCTTCCTCCGCCAGGGCGCGGCAGACGGCGCTGCCGATCCCCCCGCCCCCGCCGGTGACCACGGCGACCCGTGCGTGGAGTCTTGCCGTCGGCGGCTCACCCCTCATGGCATGCTTCGACCATCGCCCGGATATTTGCAAGAGGCACATCGGGCGTCAGCACATTATCGGGCGATACGATGAGGCTCCCCCCGAACGGGCGGGCCAGCGTATCGATGGTGCGCCGCACCATGTCCTTCACCTGCTGGGGGCTGAACGTGGAAAGCATCTCGCGGGCATTGATCGCGCCCAGGAATGAGATGTGCCCGCCGAACCTCTTCGCCACCTCGGTGATGTCCATTGCGGTCGGCTGGATTGGATCGAGGACATCGAGACCGATGTCGATGAAATCGCCCACGATGTCCATGACGTTGCCGCAGCTATGGAGCATCACGTCCATCCCGAGTGAATGAGCTTCGTCGATCATGCGCGCGTAGTAGGGCTTGAATATCCTCCGCCACATGACAGGCGAGATCATGAGCCCCGTCTGCATGCCCCAGTCCTCCGTGAGGAAGAGACCGTCGGCACCGAGCTTCGCCCATTGACGGATCATGCCGTGATCGTATTCCACAATGGCGTCGCACAGCCTGCGGAGCTCGGTTTCGTTTGTGTAGAGGTCCGTCAGGACATTCTGCACGCCGCGTATTCCGTTCAGCCGCTCGTTCAGAAGAAGGCCGATTCTGCCCAGCAGGTACTTGGATCCCTTGTACATCTTTATGTCCGGGAGAACCGGATCGAATCGCCCCGGAGCGTCGGCCTTCGGGAGCTGGTGGGCGATATAGTCGTCCAGCTGGGACCAGTCTTCGATGGGAAAGCTCATCTGGTGCGCGCCTGTTCCGCCGGCGGAGTGCGCCCAGCGTGTCCCCCATTCGTCCCTCCACTGCGCGTCCTGCGTGAGGACGAAGACAGGATCCACCTTGTCCGGTCGGTCCGCGGGCTGGTGCCCGATCCAGAGCTCATACGGGGCGAGCCTGATCAGGTCATCGGGGTACTCGCAGAATACGTCGGCAAGATCGTCTCCATAGCGGACGACAACGTCCATTGACAGGCGCTTGATCCAGGCGGGACAGCGTCCCGTTCCGGTCCTTTTGATGGCACCCTTGACCCTGTCTCGTGTGGGGGGATTCGCAAGCTGCGCGTCCCTGATACGCTGCTCAAAGCGCTCAGCTGTTGCTTTCCATTCGGCGAGTGCGGTATTCGGTGACTCCTCCAAATGCTTTTGTGCTTGTTTTGCCATTTTCTTCACGCCTCTTTCCCTATGTGACGGTTCCCACGCCCGCAAGCATTCCGTATCCGAATCCGTATCCGGGTACGGACNNATACATTATAGTCAGTATACTCACTTCGGACATAGATTCAACGGGAGGCCATGGTGGGTCGGAACGAAATCCATATGAGCCCTGGTCGATGGCGCGCATTGTGCGAGCGCTTTTTCACCGCGTGGGGCGCCCCGGAAGATATCGCCGCATGCGTGGCGAAGTCGCTTGTGGAGAGCAATCTCGCCGGCATCGATTCCCACGGCGTCGTGCGCATCGGCAACTACTACAACTTCGTGAAGCCGGGGTGGTGGATTCCATCACGGCGCCCCACTGTTTCGCGCGAAGGCCCCAGCACGGCGGTGGTCGATGGAAACTGGGGCTTCGGCCAGCCCGCGATGCACAAGGGCCTCGACCTTGGGATCGCAAAGGCACGCGCGCACGGCATCGCCGGAATCGGGGTGATTCAGGCCGGTCACATCGGCAGGCTCGGCGAATACGCGGAGCGTGCTGCGGCTTCCGGCATGATCGCGCTCATGGGCACGAGCAATGCGCGCCACGGCGGCCACGTCGTTCCTTTCGGCGGTTCCGAGCGGGTCTTCTCGACCAACCCGATGGCGGCAGCGGTTCCCGCGCGTGAGCACGCGCCATTCATCATGGACTTTGCCACCACGGTCGTCGCGGCGGGGAAGCTTGAGCTCACCGGCGATCCCGAGGCACCGATCCCCGCGGGATGGGCCGTGGACAAGGACGGACGCCCCGCGGAAAAGGGGCGGGACTACCTGGACGGGGGCGCCATGCTTCCTTTCGCGGGGCACAAGGGATACGCGCTCATGCTCCTCGTCGAGCTGCTTGCAGGGGCGCTGACGGGCGCAGGGGTGACGCAGCGTCCCCAGGTGGTCCCCACTGGTGGCGTCGGCTTTGGCGGCAATTCGACATTCATCATCATCGTGGATGTCTCTCACTTCACGGACAAGGAAGCATTTCTCACCGACGTGGACGCGCTCTTCCAGCGCCTCGATGGTGTACGCCCCGCCCCCGGCTACAAGCAGGTGATGGTCCCCGGCGAGCCTGAAGCCGCGCAACGGGCACGAAAGACAAAAGAGGGCTTCTCGGTAACCGCGGCAATCTGGGAGCAGATTGCGCGGGTCGCCGGAGAATCCAACGTGAGTCTTTCAGATTTCAAGGCGGAGGAATGAACATGGGCGACGTGACACTGTCGGAGTCGCAGTGGCGGGACCTGGCGCGGCGCATCTTCGTCGCATGGGGGGCGTCGGAGGAATCAGCCGCCTGTGTCGCCCGGTCCCTCGTGGACAGCGACAGCGCCGGCGTCTCCTCCCACGGCGTCGTCCGCATCGCTGACTACATCGGGCATGCAAAGGCGGGCTGGATCCGGCCCGAAGGCACCGCGCGCATCGTCCGTGAGACGGAAACGACCACCATCGTGGACGGTGGCTACGGGTTCGGCCAGCCCGCCGCGCACCTGGCGCTGGACGCCTCGCTCCCCAAGGCGCGCCGGAACGGCATCTGCGCCGCGAGCGTGATCCACTGCGGCCACGTGGGAAGGCTCGGAGAGTACGCGGAGAAAGCGGCGGCGGCCGGCCTGGTGGCCATCGTCGCGGCCAGTGCCGCCGGCAACGGCGGCGCCGTGGTACCGTTCGGCGGTGCCGAAAGGGTGTTTTCGACGAACCCGATCGCGGCAGGCGTGCCGGCCGGTTCGCACATCCCCTTCATCATGGACTTCGCCACATCGGTCGTCGCGGCGGGCAAGCTCGAGCTGGCGGCTGACAAGGACATGCCGATCCCGGAGGGCTGGGCAGTGGACGCGGAAGGCAAGCCGGCGCGGACCCCGCGCCAGTTCCTCGATGGGGGGGGCCTGCTCACATTCGGTGGACACAAGGGATATGCGCTGGCCCTCCTGGTGGAGCTTCTCTGCAGCGCCATGACGGGAGCCGGGGTCCCGGTGAACCCGAAAAAGGAGCACGGCCTGGGCTACGGCGGGAATGCGGCATTTCTCATCGTGCTGGACATCGGGCATTTCACGGACAGGGAGCGCTTCGCCGCCGACGTGGACGGTCTCTTCCATCGCCTGGAAGAGGTGCGGCCTGCGCCCGGCTTCGCCCGGGTGATGGTCCCCGGTGCTCCCGAGGCGGCGCGCAGGCAGAAGACCCGGAAAGAGGGCATCCGCGTGGAGGCGGCAATCTGGAGGAGGATCGAGGAGGTCGCGCGGGAGCGGCACGTCAACCCGGACGCGGCCGCGGCGGGAGCCGGATCGTGAGCGCATCCCCCCTCTATCGGACGGTGCACCGCGAGCTGCGGCAACGCATCGTGTCCGGCATCTATCCGCCGGGCAGGAGCGTGCCGTCGGAGCGCCGCCTGATCGAGGAGTTCAAGGTGAGCCTCATCACCGTCCGTCGCGCGCTGGATGAGCTCGTGCTCGACGGGTTGATCGTGCGCCGCCAGGGTGTCGGCAGCTTCGTGCGCGACAGGGCGCGCGAGGTGCTGGTCGGAATGTCCAGCTTCACGACCGACGTCATGACCGGGAGGCTGCGGGTGGTGCGTTCGGTCCTGAAGGATTCCCTGGACCCCGTCCCGGCGGATATCGCGGAACGCCTTTCGGTGCAACAAGGTTCCCTGGTGCGCTTCATCTCGCGGCTGGACAGTGAAGGGGGATCGCCCCTTTCCATCGACGAGGTTTCCATCCCGCCCGCGCTCGCACAGCTCATCACCCCTGACATTGCCGGCTCCCCGTCATTTCTCTTCCTCTGGCAGGAAAAGGCGGAGCTGCAGCTCACACACGCCGAGTACGAGGTGAGCGTGTGCCTGCCGGGGGCCGAGGATCAGAAGGTGTTGTCGATCGGTCCCGATGTGCCGCTTCTGGTCACGGGCGAGCTCTACCACACGGCCGACGGCGGCGCCGCGGCGTGGGTCGTCACACGGTATCGCAGCGACAGGACGCGCCTCCTGGGCAGCTACGGGCTGCGACGCGACATGCGCCGCGCGGAGGGTTGAGGTGATGCGCGCCGGTGCTGCCAGGATCGACATCACCCCCCGTGACCCTGTGTGGATGGATGGCATGATCCGCTCCCATACCTCGGAGGGAATACACGACCCACTGTATGCCCGGGCCCTCGTTGTGAGTGACAGGCGAAGCGCGCAGGATGCATTCGCGCTTGTCTCGGTGGACGTGTGCGTCCTGGATGAAGAGACGACGCGCGCCGTGCGGCAGGGAGCCGAAGCGCGCACCGGCATCCCCGCGCGGAACATCATCGTGGCGGCGACGCATACCCATTCCGGTCCCTCCGCCCATGGCATCTTCACCCCGCGGGAGAGCGCGTACGTCCAGGACCTCGTCGCGCAGCTCGTCGACGTGGTTGCCGCTGCGGCGGCCGCCCGGGAGCCGGCAATCGCGGGCAGTGGAAGCGGACGCGAGACCACGATCAGCCACTACCGGCGCCTGCTCGCCGACGACGGGCACGTCGTGATGAACTGGGAACCTTTTCCCCCCGCCCGCATCGTCGGCCCCCTCGGAGCGGCGGATCCCGAGGTCGGCGTCGTGAAGCTCGTTTCGGCATCCGACACCGCACGGACCATCGCCACGCTCTTCAATCACGCCGGTCACCCCAACATCCTCTCCGGAGACAACTACCTGCTCAGCGCGGACTACCCGGGACGTACGTCCCAGCTCCTCGAGGAGCACGCGGGAGGGCTGGCTCTCTTTTTCAATGGAGCGGAAGGTTCCGTGGATATCGACGGCCTCCGGCACCGCGACTGGCAGGGCTGGGAAACGGCGGGGCGCGCCCTTGCTGCGAGCGTGCGGGAAACGGCGGATGCCATTGTGCCGGACGCCTCCACGACGCCGCGGGGGCACAGCGTCCACTACGTGCTGGAGGGAAGGCGCATCACCGACGCGGAGTGGGCCTGGGCGCAGGGAGTCCTTGAGCAGACCGGCGGGGACGTGCAGCCGATGTCCGACGGCATCGGTGACGACTACAAGGCCCTTTTCTACAAGCGCCTGCGCCTGAGGGGCCCGCGCGACATGCCGGTGGAGCAGATCTGCGTCGCGATGGGCGACTGCGCGCTCCTGTCATTCCCCGGCGAGCTGTACACGGAGATCGGCCGGGCGATCAAGGCGGCGAGTCCCTTTGCCCGCACGTACATCATCGGGCTCGCGAACGGATACGTCGGCTACATACCGACGGCCGATGCAATAGAAAAAGGCGGCTACGCGGAGGATACCCGTTGGGTCGACGCGACAGCCGAGCAGGCCGTCATCCGGCAGAGCCTCGCGCTCCTGTCGACGGCGCATGCCGCATCGAAACGGAAAGGAGTCCCTCAATGAGCTCACGTTCCCAGACACTCGCAATCGCGGGCGGGCAACCGGTCCTGCGCCGCAGCGACTACCGCAACTGGCCCCTGATCACCGCGGACGACCGCAGGTTCATCAACGAGGTGCTCGACAGCGGCGTGGTGGCAGGCGGCACGGCCCCGCAATCGTCGGCCCTGGAAAAAGAATGGGCGGCCTATGTCGGCGCAAAGCATTGCCTCACCACGGTGAGCGGCACCTCGGCGCTGCACATGGCGCTTGCCGCATTCGGCATCGGCCCGGGCGACGAAGTGATCACCTCTGCATTCACGTTCCTCGCCTCTGCATCCTGTGTTCTGCATCAGAACGCCATTCCCGTCTTCGTCGACATTGACCCGAAGACGTACTGCATGGACCCCGCGAAGCTCGAGGCGGCCATCACCCCGCGCACGAAGGCGATCATCCCGGTCCATATCCAGGGGCTGCCCGCCGACATGGACCCGATCCTCGAGATCGCGAAGAAGCACAAGCTCTTCGTGATCGAGGACGCCTGCCAGGCGCACGGGGCCGAGTACAAGGGACGCAAGGTGGGGACCATGGGCCAGATCGGCACCTTCAGCCTCAACAACACGAAGAATCTCTGCGGCGGCGAGGGCGGCCTTTTCACGACCGACGACGAGAATCTCCTGAAAAAGGGGGTGCTCCTGCGCTGCTTCGGGGACGAGGTGGACGAGGTGAGCCACCGCCGCATCTACAATGCGTCCATACTCGGCTACATGTACCGCAACCAGGAGCTCCCGGCCGCCCTCGCGCGTGGACAGCTCCTGCACCTGGACGAGAACAACGCGGTGCGGATCGCCAACGCGAACAATCTGAGCCGCGAGCTGGCCAGGCTCCCCGGCGTCATCCCGCCGCACTGCCCGCCGGGCTACAAGCACGTGTACTGGATGTACAATGTCCGCTTCGACCCGGCAAAGGCAGGAGTGAACTGCTCCGCGCGTACATTCCGCATCGCGGTGGAAAAGGCCCTTTACAAGGAAGGTCTCCTCATTGGCCAGTGGCAGACGATGCCCGTGCCGGCGCAGGACCTGTTCCAGAGCAAGCTCGGCTATGGCAGCTCCCATTTCCCGTGGTCGGTGAACGAATCCAAGGGCATCATCTACGACTACAACCCCGCCCAGTTCCCGGTTGCCCAGGCATTGTGCGACAGCTACACGGTCGTCTACGGCGTCCATCCCCCGAACGGCCAGGAGCTCATGGAGAAGATCGTCGCGGGATTCCGCAAGGTCTGGGCGCGGCTGGACGAGGTCGTCGCGCACGCGGAGGACGCAATCTATCCCGGGGCGGACGCAAAGCTGCTGGGCACGGGCTGAAGGAGCACGCGGTGAAAAGCAGGGGGCTGTTCGGAAAGAAATCGCTTGCCATTGAAGAGCGGATGCTCGACATCGGCGCGCCGGACGAGGATCACGTGATCGTGAAGGTCCACGCCTGCGGGGTCTGCGGCACGGACATCAACTTCGTGCGCGACTGGGACGCCGAGCCGATGCCGCTGGGCCACGAGATCGCCGCCGAGGTGATGGAGGTGGGGAAGAATGTGCGCGGCGTGAAGCCCGGTGACCGCGTGATCGTGGAGGACTGCACGATGTGCGGGACCTGCCCCGACTGCAAGAGCGGCCACCCCGAGCTCTGTCGCAACATGTACACCATGGAAGGCCAGCCCGGCATGGGGCAGTACATGTCCGTGCGCTACAACTGCGTCAACCGTTTCGAGGGCCTGGATTGGCGCATCGCGTGCCTCACCGAGCCGCTCGCGGTTTCGCTCACCGCCGTGCAAAACGCCGAAATTCCGCTCGGGGGAAGCGTCGCGGTGCTCGGCGTCGGGCCGCTGGGCCTGATGGCGGCGCGCCTGGCGCGCCTGCGCGGCGCCGGCTTCGTCGCAATCACGGGTCTTCCCGCGACAAGCCCGCGGGAGAAGGCGCGCCTCGCCCTTGCGCGCTCCCTCGGCTGCGACATGGTGATCGAGACGGGACGACAGAGCGTGGAGGAGGAGATCAAGACGAGGTTTCCGACCGGCGTGGACAGGGTCATCGTGAGTTCGCCACCGGAAAGCCTGTACGATGCCCTGGCGATCATCCGGTTCGGAGGGATCATCACGCCTTTCGGCCTGCATTTCGGAGGGAAGAACAAGATCACACTGGACGTGAACGACATGATCTTCCGCAAGATCACGCTGCGGCCTACATTTGCCGAACCCGCGATCAATTTCCCGGTCTCTCTACGGCTGCTGCGCGACGGTCTTGTTGACGGGAATATGCTGGTTTCCCGCACATTCGGTTTCACCGAGGCGACGGACGTGCTCCGGGCTGTCATCGATGGAAGCGAGCCCATCATCAAAGCGGTCATGCTCCCCAATGGCTGAAGGAAGCGGCACGCAGAAAGCGCTGGTCGCACGGCAGGATATCCGTCTTGCCATGCTCGGCATGGTGGACGGTAATGGGCATCCGTACTCGTGGAGCGCGATCTTCAACGGCTACGACCCTGTCGAGATGGCCAGATGCCCCTTCGCGGGCATCCCCGTCTATCTGGACAAGGAACCAAGGGATGCCCTGCGCATCCCGGACGTCCAGGTCACGCACATCTGGACCGACGACCCTTCCGATGCGCGCGCCGTGGCGCGAGCTTCCCTGATCCCGCACATCGTGGAGAAACCCGAGGACGTCATCGGCAAGGTGGACGCCGTGGTGATCGCCACCGACAAGGGGCACGAGCATGTGAAGCGCTGCGCGCCATTTGTCGAGGCAGGCATCCCGATCTTCGTCGACAAACCGCTCACGGACAACGAGCAGGACCTGCGGACATTCAGCCGCTGGGTGTCGTCCGGCGCGCATATCCTCTCCTCGAGCTGCATGCGCTATGGCAAGGAGTTCATGCCCTGGCGGCAATCCACTCACGAGCTGGGCGCCGTGCGCTTTGCCTGCTCCACGACGTCAAAGAGCTGGGAGCGCTACGGCATCCACGCCCTGGAAGCCGTGTACCCCATACTCGGCCCGGGATTCCTGTCCGTGAGAAACACGGGAACCGTCGAACGGGCAGTCGTGCACTGCCGGCACCGCGCCGGCGCGGACGTGGTCCTTGTGGCATCCGCCGACATGTTCGGAGGATTCGGCTCGCTGCAGCTCTGCGGGACGGCAGGCCATGCCGAGGCCTTCTTCAGCGACACATTCTTCGCCTTCAAGGCGCAGCTCGCGGCGTTCATCGACTGGCTCCGCATGGGAGAGCCGCCCTTCCCTTTCAGCGAAACGCAGGAGCTGATGCAGGTGATCATCGCGGGGATCAGGAGCAGGGAATCCGGCGGCCGCGAGGTGAGTCTGACTGAGATTGCGGCGCAATGATGGGGCGGGGAAAAGGAGCGGGAGTCCATGAGTGAAAACACAATGCACATGAGGCCCAGCAAGGTGCTGGCGCGCCTGCGGCAGGGCAAGGTCGTGCTGTGCCTGAAGGTGAATCTCGCCGATGCGCGCGTGGCGGAGATCGCGGGCATCGCCGGCTATGACTGCATCTGGGCGGACATGGAGCATGTCGCCAACGACTGGTCGGTGATCGAGCAACAGGTCTGGGCGGCCAAAGCGCACGACATGGACGTGATGGTGCGCGTGGCGCGCGGCAGCTACAGCGATCACGTGAAGCCGCTGGAGCTGGACGCCGCGGGCATCATGGTGCCGCACATCATGAGCCTGGCCGACGCGAAACGCGTCGTGTCAATGACCCGCTTCCACCCTGTCGGCCGCCGGCCGGTGGACGGCGGCAATGCGGACGGCTCCTTCTGCGCGGTGGACATTCACACCTACTTCCGCGAGGCCAACCGGGAGAGATTCGTCTGCGTGCAGATCGAGGACCCCGAGCCGGTGGACGACCTTGATGCTATTGCCGCCCTGGACGGCATCGACATGCTCTTCTTCGGCCCCGCCGATTTCAGCCAGGGCATCGGGGCGCCGGCGGTCTGGGATCACCCCCTGCTGGTGGAAACCCGGCGAAAGGTGGCCGCAGCCTGTGGAAAGCACGGCAAATACGCCGGCACGGTGGGCGCGCCGTCAACACTCGCGGGGCTGGTCGATATGGGCTACAGCTTCATCGGCATGGGCGCCGACGTGATTGCCATCGGGGACTACTGCCGCGGTCTGCTCACGGAATGCAGGGGCACGCTCAAAGAACGCGCATGAACCCGCGCGCCCTCGTGAGCGCGGCGATGCGCCGGGAGCGTGCGGACCGCATCCCGACCATGCCGCAGATCTGGTACGACCTCCCGCTGCGCATTCACGCGCAGGAGGACGGCAACGGGGACTGGATCGACGGCATGGCGCGGTGCGCGGAGACGCCGCGGCTCATCTACGATCAGCTGATCCGCCTTGCGCGCGACACCGGCTGCGATGGCGTGCGGCTTTTCGCGCTGCCCGCGCCCCAGCGGGTGACGCGCACGGAGGATGAGCTGATCGTGCGGGACGCGAGCGGGGAGCGCATCGGCAGGATCGACGTGATGGGCGGCGGCGCCTTCATTCCTGACATGCAGGCGCCGCCCGTGGAATCGCTCGCGGATGCGAAGACCCGGCTGGATGCCATGGCCCGGGAGCTCACGCCGGGATGTGAAAAAATCGAAGCGCTGAAGGAAGCCCGCGAAAGCGTGCCGGACCTGTTCGTCGCCTCGGCGCCGGGCGGAATCACCATCAATACCTACATGACGCTCCGCGGCAGCGACCAGGCAATGGCCGACCTCATCGAACGGCCGGACTTCGTCGCGGCGGTGCTCACGATGCAGGCTGAGACGATGATCCGGCGCGCCGAGGCGCTTGTGACGGCGGGCATCGACGCGTTGTACATCGGGGACGCAGCGGCGAGCGCGAGCGTCATCAGCCCGAGGCATTTCGAGCAATACTGCCTGCCGGCATATCGCATGTTCTGCGCGCATTTCCGCCGGACCGGGATCCTCATCTACATCCACGTGTGCGGCAACTCGACCCCCATTCTTGAAATGCTGGCCGACACGGGCGTCCACACGGTGGAGCCCCTGGACCCGATGGGCGGCGTCTCGGTGGCCGACGCACGGCGCAGGATCGGGGGGCGCGTGGCGCTCATGGGCGGGGTCAATACGCTGACCCTCGCGCAGGGAACGCCCGACGATGTCCAGGCAGAAGCCATCCGGGTGTGCCGGGAGGGCGGATCGCGCGGATACATTCTGGCCGCCGGCGACATGGTGCCGCCGGTCACGCCGCGCGGGAACCTGCAGGCAATGATCGATGTGGCACGCAAGAGCCAATGGAGAGAAGGAGAATAGAACATGGGAGTCCTGGACACATTTTCCCTCAAGGACAAGGTGGTCCTCATCACCGGCGGGGCCGGGTTGTACGGGCGACAGATCGTCGCAGCCGCCGCCGAGGCAGGTGCGCGGACCTACATGGCGGCCCGCCACCGCGACGCGCTGGAAGTGCTGGCCGAAGAGCACCGTGCGGCGGGCCAGGACGTGCGGGCGATGCAGTTCGACCAGGGTGACGAGGCCTCGGTCCTGTCCCTGCGCGACGCGATCGTGAAGGAATCCGGGCGCATCGATGCGCTTGTGAACAACGCGGTCCTGCGCCCGATGAAGAAGGCCTTTCGCGACGAGGTCTCGGCTTTTGCGGAGAGCATGCGGGTGAACGCGACCGGCCTCTTCTGCATCACGCGCGCCGTCGGGGACGTGATGGCCGAGCAGGGAAGCGGCTCCATCATCAACATCGGCTCCATTCAGGGCATGGTCGGTCCCGATCCCACGATCTATCGGGGAACGTCCATGAGCGGCTTCTACCCCGATTACTTCTACCACAAAGGCGCCATCATCAACTTCACGCGCTTCACGGCAAGCTATTACGGCGGAAAGGGGGTGCGCTGCAACTGCGTGAGCCCCGGCGGATTCCGCACGGACGATCATCCCGACGCCTTCGTGCGCCAGTACAGCGACCGCACATTCCTCGGCAGGCTCGCCAATTCCACGGACCTGAAGGGCGTGATCGTCTTCCTCGCCTCGGACGCCTCTGTCTACGTCACGGGAGCGAATATCGCCGTCGACGGCGGCTACACGGCAAAGTGAGCCGCGCATGACCGGTCGGGAACGGGTCATCGCGGCGCTGGAACGACGGAGGACGGACAGGCCGCCCATCGCTCTGCGGTGCATCGAGGAAGTGTGGACGAAGCTGGAGAGGCACTTCGGTGTGGGCACGCCGAATGCGGTGCTCGACTGCCTCGACGTGGACCTGCGCTGGATAGCGCTGCCGTTCATCGGTCCGGCGGATCGTTCCGCCCAGCCCCTCGCCAGCGAGGGCAGGGATTTCTGGGGCTGCATGAACCGCCGGGTCGTCAACGACTGGAATGCCTACTATGAGATTTCCGACCCGCCGCTCGCGCACGCGCAGACGGTGGCGGAGGTCGACGCGTACGATTGGCCGCGCCCGGACTGGTGGGACTACGATGCGATCCCCCGGCTGATCGACGATGCCTGCCGCGGGGGCAGCCGTGCGATCATGTTCCACGCCGGCGGCGCCTTCGAGACCCCGTGGATGATACGCGGATTCGAGCAGTTTCTCATGGATTTAGAGCAGGCTCCCGCCATCGCCGAGGCCATCTCCCGGCACGCCGCGGACTACTACCGGGAACGCTGCGAGCGGGTGCTCGCGGCGGCAAATGGCAGGATCGACATCGTGAGCTCGGGGGGTGACGTGGGCACGCAGACGGGCATGATCCTCAGCCCCGAGACGTGGCGGGCCCATATCCGTCCGTATGCGGCGCGCCTGATCACGCCGTTCAAGCACAGGGGTCTGAAATGCTTCTATCACTCCTGCGGCTCCTGCGTCCCGGTGATCCCGGACCTCATCGAGATGGGCGTGGACGTCCTTGATCCGATCCAGGTGACAGCCGCTGGCATGCAACCGTCCAATCTCTTCACGCTCTTCGGTAACCGGCTTTCCTTCCACGGTGCAATCGATCAGACGGAGCTCCTGACACATGGCACGGCGCAGCAGGTGGCAGAGGAGACGACGCGCACCATCGACATCCTCGGGGCAAACGGCGGATATATCGTGGCACCCACGCACCAGGTGCAGGGCGACACGCCGATAGAGAACGTCATCGCCCTGTTCGACGCGGCGCGTGCTTACCGGTGGGTGGCGTAATGAGCGAAAAGGCCCGGACTCTCCTGATCACGCATGGGACAGTCCTCCTTCCTTCGGGAAGGCTGGAGCAGGTCGACCTGCTGCTTTCCGGCGGACGCATCGCGTCCATCGGGCACGGGTTCACCGCGGATGACGTCATCAATGCCGCCGGTGCAACGATCCTGCCGGGTCTCATCGACCTTCATACGCACGGCATCGGGCGGGAGTCAGCTGCCTCCGACAGCCTCGTCGAGTATTCGCGCATCGAAGCGGCGCATGGCGCGACGACATTCTACCCCACCCTTTTCGGACCCCCTGACCAGAGCATCCGGCACATGGAGCGCCATCGCCGCGCAAGCGATGAGCTGCGCCTCCTGCCGCAAGTCGGAGGCTTCCGCCTGGAATCGCCCTACCTCGCGCGTACCGGCGCGGGTCTGTCACGGGACCTCGCCCCGATCGGCAGGGAAGTGACCGATTCCCTGTTGGCGGCCGGCGCCGGGCACGTGCGCATCTGGGACATCTCGCCCGAGTTGCCCGGCGCGCCGGAGCTCATCCGCCTGCTTGCCAACCGGGGGGTCGTGTGCAGCATCGCGCATACCCAGGCATCCATCGAGCAGGCCCGGGCGGCAGTAGATGCCGGGGCAAAACTCGTCACGCACCTTTTCGACACCTTCCTCGTTCCTTCCATGACGGAGCCGGGCGTCTATCCTGCGGGGCTCGTCGACTACCTCCTCACGGAGGACCGGGTTGTCTGTGAGATCATTGGTGACGGAACGCACGTGCATCCCCTGCTGGTGGAAATGGCGCTGCGCTGCAAGACGGACTCACGCCTGGCGTGGGTCACNNGTCCTGGCGGGCAGTGCACTCACGCCCATCGACGGCCTCCGCAATCTCGTGCGCCTGTTCCGCCAGGACCTGGCCACGGCGAGTCGTCTCTGCTCCGCAACGCCGGCGCGACTGATGGGTCTCAACAAGGGCGAGATCGCGGCGGGGCGCGACGCCGATCTCGTCATCCTTGACGACAGGCTTGAAATGAAACAGACGATCGTCGCGGGACGGATCGTGTGGCGCGGCGCCTGAATCGCGGAAAGGAAAAGAATGGCAGTTGAAACAATGACGCGCAGGGCCTCTGACAACGCGTATCTGCACAGGGACTTCCACGGCGCACTCAGCACCGGTCTCGCCTACCTTGAATCGCGGCACGGGCCGGAAGCAGTGCGGGCCTACGTCACGCATTTCGCGCGCACTTATTATGCGCCGCTCACGCACGCGATACGGGACAAGGGTCTCGGGGTGCTTCGTGATCGACTGGAGACCGTCTATGCGCAGGAGGGTGGACGGATACGGATCTCATTCACCGAAGACGAGATGCTCCTGGAGGTCGAGGAATGCCCGGCGGTCATGCACATGCGCCGCGCGGGCTACGCCGTGGCGCCGCTTTTCTTCGAGACGAGCAGGACGCTCTATGAAGCCATCCTCGACGGCACGCCGTACGCCTCGGAATGGCTGCGTCATGAGCCCGAGACAGGACGCTGTGCCGTGCGCTTCTTCCGGAGGACCTCATGATCCCCTGCACCGAATTCATCCCCGCCTACAGCGCGCTTTTCGATTTCCTGGAGTCGAAGGGCGGACCCGGCGCGGTCCATGACTTCTGGAACTATCTTTCCGACAACTTCCTTCAGAATCTTCACGACCTCGTCGTCGCGCACGGGATCCGGGGCTGCTGGATGTACTGGAACCATACGCTGAACGAGGAAGCGGCGGACTTTACGATGGAGCTGGACGAGGAGGCCGGCCTCTTCAGCCTCACCATGCATCGCTGCCCGTCAAAAGGCATGCTGCTCGCACTCGACCATGTAACCGCATATCACGACTATTGCAGCCATTGCGACACGCTCTACCGGCGCGTGCTGGAACCCCTGGGATACGAATACACCTACGACATGTCGCAGATCGACCAGGCCCGGTGCAGGCTCGTCGTCCGCCGGAGACCCCCGGCGCGGACACCCTGATCAGGGCAGCCGACCCTCCGCGGTGAGGATGCGGCCGATCACCGGCGTGAGCACATCCGCCATGCGGAGGAAGCCCACGTCGGTGGGATGGATGCCGTCAACGGTCGCCTCACCATCGTTTCCCAGGAGCTGATCTCCCTTCACAAGAAAGAGCCTGCCATTCCATGCCCCGGCGTACTCGTCGCAGACCTTCTGGAGTATCGCGCTTTTCACCGTCTGGATGGTGCGCTCCTTCATGAAGACGCGCGGATGCACGGTTTCCTCCATGAGCACGAGGGGCGTTGTCGGCCGCGCGCGCCTGAACACGTCGAGGAGGTGCCGCATGCGCTCTTCCACGATTCCCGCATCCATGTTCACGATGGAATCCACCACGAAGAGCTCGGCGTCCAGCTCGACGAGCAGGTCCACGATCGCGGGCTCGCAGCGGCCGCTGCCGGAGAAGCCGAGATTGATGATCGGCAGGTCGAGCCTGCGGCTGATGATTGACGGGTATGCCATGCCGGGCCGGCTCGCGCAACCGCCCTGCGGGATTGACGTGCCATAGAACACGACGGGGCGGACCTTGCGGCGCCGGGGGGGTGCTGCCGCGATCGTGGCCCCCGCGGGAATGCCGACCTCGACTGCTGTGACGCCATTGTAGAGGGGAAGATAGAGGGAATACTCCCAGCGACCGGGGGGAAGGTCGGCAATCAGCGTGTATTCGTTGACAGGGCCCAGCGGCGTTCCCGGGCGAAGCGCCGCGAGCCAGCACCACTGCCCGTCATAGCGTACATACAGGTCGACGCCGCTCACGCCCGTGGATGGCATATGGAGCATGGCGATGTCCGTGCTCTTGAGCAGCCAGCGCGCACTCACCGCCGCGGCATCCGTGACAAAGCGCACCACCATGCCCGCGCTGTGCTGGGCGAATCGCCAGTCCAGCTCGTGCACCTTGCCTTCCGCGCGCGTGGGCAGCCTGTCGAAGAATCCCGGGGTGTCGTCCCATCCGCGCCCCTCGAATGTGAGCGTGCGCGCATCGTGCCAGCGCGTGCCCGGAGCAGGCTCCGAGCCCGCAGGTTTCTGCGGTACGACCGGTTTTTCCATCTGTCTCTCCCTGGTGCTCACCAGATCGTGTAGCCGCCGTCCAGCGTGAGGACGCTCCCGGTCATGAATGACGAGGCATCCGATGCAAGAAAGACCAGCGCCCCGGAAAGCTCGTCCAGTCTCCCGTACCGGCCCATGGGGGTATTCGCGACGTTGCGCTCGTAGACCTCGGGTATTTTCGCGCTCGCGGCCGTCTGGTCGGTGAGGATGTAGCCCGGGGCCAGTGCGTTCACGCGAATGCCCTGCTTCGCCCATTCGGCTGCCATGCCGCGCGTGAGCTGCGCGACGCCGGCCTTTGCAACGCAGTAGGTGACATTGTGGCGCGGGGCGATATTGCTGATGACGAAGGAATTGATCGAGCCGATATTGATGATACTGCCCGATCCCGCGGCGAGCATGCGCGCGGCGACGCGCTTTCCCACGTAGAACATGCTGGAGAGATTGGTATCCACGATCTTCCGCCACAGCTCATCGGGGACATCCGAAAGCGGGACGCCCTCTGACGGCATGGCGGCGTTGTTCACCAGGATATCGATGCGCCCGAACCTGCGCATCACCTCCTGAACAAAGGAATCCAGCTGTTCACCCGCGGTCACATCCGCGCGCGCGTACAATGCGTCCCGCCCGAGCGCGGCAAGCTCGGCCCGGGTCCGCTCGCCCGCATCATCCAGCAGGTCGCAAATCGCGACACGCGCGCCGGCCTCCGCGAGTGCCAGGGCGTGCTGCCTTCCCAGGCCGCGCGCCCCACCCGTCACGATCGCGACCCTGTCGTCCAGGCGGAACTGCTCGAGCACGCCCATTCAAGCGCCTGCGACCGGCCACGTCCGATCGGCAAAGACCTTCCGCCAGTCGTCCATGAAGCCGCGCATGCGCTTCTCCGTGAAAGGATGCTCGTAGAGAAGCGTGAGGAACTCGAAACGCATCGTGCAGATGTCTGTGCCTGCCACGGCGAAATCCCCGAAGGAGCGGGGATAACGACCGCACGACAGGATCTTTGTCGTGAAGCCATAATTCGCGTACATCGTGCGCACGGGCGCCACCAGGTCCACGTCCTGGTCGAGTGCCTGCTCGAGAGGCCCGTTGAATATCGCCACGATATCCGCCCCCGCCTTCGCCACCAGGTAGGCCTGCGCGATGGAAGAGACGAGCGTGACGGCGATCTTCATGCCCGGGGACTCCCGCTTCAGGGTCTGCACGGCCATGATGCCGGCAGGACTCATGGGAAGTTTCACGATGATGCGGTCGGAAAAGGCATGCAGCCAGCGCGCCTGGCCCGACAGCGCGGCAGCATCGTCCCACCCGATGGCCTGGCAGAGCACGGGTCCCGGCGATGCATCGACGACGGCGCGGAGCGTCTTCTGCATGTCCGGGCCGGCGCGGGAGATCAGCGACGGGTTGGTCGTCACCCCGTCGATCGCGCCCCACGTGCGCGCCTGCTGGATCTCCCGGGGGTCCGCGCTGTCCAGAAATACCTGCATGGCCTGCCTCCTAGGAATTGAAGAGGTCCTCCGCGAGCATGCCCAGGTGGGCCGCGATCCTCTCCTGGTAATCGGTGTAAGTGTCGGCCGGGAGCGTGTAGAATGCCTCACGGTTGATGAAGCGTCCCGCGCTGTCGCGCCGACCGGGATAAGCAAAGAAGAAATGGCGGAACACTTCCTGCGTGGGTGACGGTGATGCATGCGCCGGAAGCTGCGCCAGGCATTCCGCCGCGAATGCGGAGCCGCGCTGGGCTTCCTCCACGGCATACGCCCGGCAATCCTCCCACCAGCGGCGGAAGAGATCGGGATGCCTGTCGCGCACGGTCTCCGCAAAGATGAAATGCAGCATCGGGGAGATCTTGAAGTGCATCCTGCCCCCGGTGGCGACACGGATCGCGCGCCGCGCCTCGCCCGAGAGGTCGTCGGCCGAATGCACGTCCAGGAGAAAGCCAGCCTCCTCCGCGATGCGGAAATGCGACGCCACGCGCGTGGAAAGACCCGCGTACCCGTCGGCAAGGCGATAGTCGAATCCCTTCTCGACCCCGAAATTCGGTGCAAGATGCGTCACCGCCAGGCCGCGCCTTCGGATCTCACGCGCGACAAATGCCACCTCCTCGTCGCTGCTGATGCACGCAGGACCAGCGATCTCGGGGGGGTGCTCGTCGAATGCGAACTCCAGGTCGAAACCCGCCGTACCCCGCAGCGATACGATGTGCTTTGCGAGCTCCGCGGCAGCATCCAAGGCGCTCCAGAACTTGCCGATGCATCTGCCGATCAGGTCGGGATCGTTGCCCGAAGCCTTCTGATGGTAAGAAAGAACGTCGCGTCGCTCTTTCTCTGCCGGGATGCTTTGACGAAGGAGCTCGTCGCCTGCGCCCGTACGACTCATGGCGTCGTAGCGGAGCACATCGGCCACGTCGAGCGTGAAGAATGTGTAGTACCGGGCGGCATCGACGACGCGCCGCGCGCGGGCAAGACCGGTGTCGGCGCGCTTGACCTGGATGTGATCGGCGTCCGCCCCGTACGTCAGGGCGTGCGCGTACTCCAGCGCCGCAAGGACTCCCGCCACCCAGAGGCCTTCGAATGTGCTTCCCGTGTACCCGCTTTCGATCATGCCGAAACCGCTGGCGTAGTTGCGCTCGGGAGCGGCCCCGCTCGTCAGGTCCTCCAACAGTGTCAGCTCCCGCACGGAGTTCTGGATGGTATTCGCGGCAAAGCCGTGCCGCTGCATGGCGGCAAATATGCCCGGCCAGAGCCGGGTCGTCATGCGCGTGCCGATTCCCAGCCTCGGCGTTCCACCGAGTGCGCGGGGTCCATTGGGAAGCGCAAGCGTCGTGCAGAAGCGGTCGATCACGGCCGCATCAGCCGGGTAGGCGGCAAGGAGGAGCTTTTCGCGGAGCTGGAGCTGGAAAAAAGGCCGACCGAGATCGCTGCCTTTTGAAAGCCCGTTGATCTGGAGGAAGGCCCGCTGCCCGTCGGTGAGAGCGGCGAGCGCGACCACTTCGCGGGGGGACGCCGTGAGAACAGTCGCGGCCGGCACGCCCGGTCGCTGCGGGGGGGCTGCCTCCCCGGCGGCGTCCGACAGGGATACCCAGCGTTCCCGGTGGCGGAGGATTTCGGCTGCGGCGGCCGCGCGGTCCCACGTCGCCGTGTCGAGGACGCCGGGGAATGTGGATGGATTGATGTCAAGCTTTCCGAAGAGCATTCGGCACCCCGGGAAAGTGTAGCAGGGATGCCGGACCGTGGGGAGCGCGCCTGCAGCACACTCTTTAGAAATGTCCCTGTCTGTTGCGCCGCGGCCGTCGAACGAATACGATGGCGATCATTCTCTCACCCGAGGTGGAATATGCCGATCCTGGACATGCCTCTTTCCGAGCTGAAAGACTACGCGGGCGTGAATCCCCGGCCCGCGGACCACGAGACGTACTGGTCGCGCGCCCTGCAGGAGATGAAGGCCGTCAATCCGAAGGTGGAGCTCGTCCCGCACCCGATCAAGGCGCCGTACGCGGAATGTTTCGACATGTATTTCACCGGGGTGGGCGGGGCCCGGCTTCACGCGATGTACCTCCGGCCCGCAAATGCCCGCGCGAAGCACCCGGCGATCGTCAAGTTCCACGGCTACGCGATGAACAGCGGCGACTGGGCCGAAAAACTGAAATGGGCGGCGCTGGGGTTCTCGATCGCCGCGCTGGACTGCCGCGGCCAGGGTGGGCTTTCTGAGGAAAATGGCGTCGTGAAGGGCACCACCTACAAGGGGCACATCATCCGCGGCCTGGACGACGGGCCGGACAGGCTCCTTTTCCGACAGATATTCCTCGACACGGCCGAGCTTGCGCGGATCGTCATGGAGATGCCGGAAGTGGATCCCGCGCGCGTCGGGGCGACAGGAACCTCGCAGGGCGGCGGCCTCACGCTCGCGTGCGCGGCCCTGGAGCCGCGCATCCGCCGCGCATTCTCAATTCTCCCCTTCCTCTCCGACTACAAGCGGGTCTGGGACATGGATCTCGCCAAGCGCGCGTATGAAGAGCTTGCCTGGTACTTCCGGACCTTCGACCCCCTGCATGAGCGGGAGCAGGAGGTTTTCACCACGTTGGGATACCTCGACGTGCAGCACCTGGCCCCTCGCATCGCGGCAGACACCTGCATGGTGGTCGGACTCATGGACGATGTTTGTCCTCCTTCGACGCAATTTGCCGCATACAACAAGATGAAATGCCCGAAGAAAATGCTTCTCTACCCCGACTACGCGCATGAAAATATCCCCGGCGTGGAGGATCGGGCCTACGACTTCCTGGCAGATTTGTAGTTCCGGGAGATAGAGGGCGACGCCTGAATGCCACCGCCTACGGTG
>PMDT01000099.1 GCA_003154555.1 Spirochaetaceae bacterium | reverse complement strand
TGGGGACCGGGCAGATCGACCTGCTTCGCAGGATCAAGGCGACGATGGATCCAGGCGGAATCCTGAACCCCGGAAAGATATTCGAGGAGGACTAGTCCGGCCGCGACCGGCCCCTACCGCGTCTCCCGCCACTCCTGGAGCACCCTCTTGTGGTCGAAGGCGAATGGAAGCGTGTCGATCTCCGAGGCAGCAATGACGTGCACGTCCGCCGCGTCATCCCCTGCCTTCGGCACCCCCTCCGCACGAGCGGAAAAGACGGTCGTGATGGTGTGAAATCGCGGGTCCCGTGAAGGATCCGAGTAGGTATGGAACTGGCGCAGATCCCGCAAGACGAGCCCCGTCTCTTCCATGGCTTCTCGCCTCACTGCGTCCTCCAGGCTTTCGCCATAGTCGACGAATCCTCCCGGCAGGGCGAAACCCAGCGGCGGGTTGCTCCGTTTCACGAGGACGATGCCCGACGCCACCTCGATGATGGCGTCGACGGTCACGAATGGTCCCCAGATGAGCACGTCGAGGAGGTGACGGAGGTAGCCGTTGACTGTTCGGGAAAACGATTCCCAGGCATCCGGCTCCTCGCAGCAGAGGACGATGCGGCGAAGTCCCGAGGCGCCGGCGCGCGCGACCCGGATTGCCTCCTGCACCACGATTTTGCCCGACGTGACGGCATTCATACCGCCGCGAATGCCGAAGGCAGGCAGGGCCACGGAGGCGACACCGCTGGCCCGTGCGTCGGCCAGAGCAGCCGCGCATGCGGCGCGCACGGAAGACTCATCCGGCATGCCTTTTTCGGATGCCGCATCGCCTGCGGGAAACAGCGCGGCGCCGGCGTCGCGCGGCGCACATTGCATCGTCTCTATGTCGACACCCCGGACATTCACCTGCGGCCCCCTTGCGCCGACGATTCAGCGGCGATACGCGCGGAGCACCTTCTTCACCGCGGCGACGCAGACCTCAGCATGCGACTTCTCCCACGTCGGGTGCAATGGGAGCACCACCGTCCTCGCACGGAGCGCCTCCGCGTTGGGACAGCGGCAGGCTGCGCGCTCCTTGAAGACCGGCTCATCGTAGCTCTCAGGCCAGGGGATGCCGGATTCGGGGACGCCCTCCGCGACAATCGCGGATCGTATCTCTTCCACATCGCACGACAGCTTCGCCCGGTCGAGCTGGAGCGGATATTTCCAGTAGGCGTTGCGCCGCGCGGGAGTGTTGAGGGGAAGCGCAAGCACGCCGGGGAGCTGCCCGAAGGCATGATCGTAGATGCGGGCGTAGCCCTGCCGCCTCGGGAGATTCCACGAATCCAGCCGTGCGAGCTCGTTCGTGGCGACGATTGCCTGCATCTCCGTAAGACGGTAGTTGAATCCGACACGCACGTGCGCCGCCCTGCCCTGCCCCTCCTGCTCGCGGCCGTAGTCGCGGAGCGTGCGGCACGAGCGGGCGATCTGCTCGCTGCCTGTCACGACCATTCCCCCTTCGCCGCCCGCCGACACGTGCTTGCCCTGGGAGAAGCTGAAGCATCCGGCATCCGCAAGGGTCCCCGCCTTCCCGCCACTGAGCTCTCCACCGACGCACTGCGCGCAATCCTCGATAACGGAAAGGCCGACGCGGCGCGCCACCGCCACGATCCGCTCCATGTCGCACACGATTCCGTAGAGGTGCACGGCAATCAACGCGCGGCTGCGCGGCGTGACCAGTGGCTCGATTGCGCGCGGATCGATGGTCTGGTCGGAAGCCACGTCGCAGAAAACGGGAACGGCCCCTGCGTGCAGGACGGCGAGGGCGGTGGAGGCAAATGTGTGGGAAGGGAGGATCACCTCGTCGCCCGCGCCGACGCCCAGCGCGAGCAACGCCATGTGCAGAGCCGCCGTGCAGCTCGAGCAGGAGACGGCGAAGGGGGCGCCGATCCATGCGGCCCAGCGGGATTCGAGCTCGGCGCATCGCGGGCCCGCCCACGAGGCGACGCGACCCGTCTTCAGCGGCTCCTGGATGTCCTGGAGCGTCCGTTCGGAGAACAACGGCCATGGGGGGAACGGCTCGTGCGCCGTCTTTTCCCCGCCATGGAGGGCCAGCTCGCTGCGCATGGACACCTCCGAAGACCTGTCGCTCCCTTCCGCTCCTGGCGGAGTCGGCGACGTTGGATGTCGAGGGGCGCCGAGTGCACGCAAATGCCACTGCGTACAGTGGCCGCGAGGCACGAAAGGCGCTCCCACAAAATACAAGGGGCCGACGCTCGGCCGGCCCCTTCATGATTCTTCGCTTTCAGCCCGAGGCTGATCTCCACCACACGTAATGGGTGGTCTGCAGCTCCCGCTCCGACGGCATCGGGTAATAGAGCATTCCCTTGGCATCGCCCAGGAAGAATCCGTCCTCCACCAGGCGATAGGGGAAGTCGATCGGCGCCATGCGGTCCACGGTCTTCGTTCCCTTGTGGGGGTCTTTCTTCAGCTCGGTGATGCACGACCGCAGGTGCTCGATGTTCGGGTACGGCAGGTCACGCACGCTGCCTGTCTCTGGATTCTCCGCGAGCTCGCCGAGCCGCAGCCCCGTGAAAAGGATCTTCGGCACGTGGATGCTGCGTTTGCTGTCTGTCATGAACGAGCAGAAAGCCTGCGGATCGAGGCTGCTCACGACGCGAGGGGCAACGGGGCAGATCTCCTGGTACATCCGAAAGCCCTTGGGGAATTTCGGAAGCGTCTTCGACGGGGCGATCTCCAGCACGCGGCCGTCGCGTGTCGAGAGGTAGAGGTTGCCAATCGCGCTCAACGGCACGTGCTCCAGCACGCGGTAGACCGAGAGATAGACGGAGTGTTTCGGCTCGCCATTGGCGTGGGGGACGCAGCGCGTGTCGATCTCGGACATCGGGAAGTAGTCGCTGGAAAAACCGCGGTCGACATTGAAGAACTGCGCCTGCCCGCGAGACTTCTTCTCCATGCCGACGGCATAGTAGGCCCCGAAGTCCATTGGTGTCAGCATCGATGCAATCAGCGCCTCGGGAATCGTTGAGAGATACAGATGTACTGCCATGGGCACCTCCCGGACCGATAATACCGCGCCTTTGCGCTGAAAGCAATGAGAATGCAGCGGCCGGGCAGGCCGGGCTCAGGAAAACTTGTCGAAGAAGATCAGATTCGGGTCCAGGCCGCGTGAAACAAGGGCACCGATGGAGGCGTCGATCATGCCGGGACCGCCGCAGAGATACGCTTCGTGATGGTCGAGCCGCGGCAGGAGACGGGCCAGGGCCGCGGGCATACCGCCGACCTCGCCGGACCATGCATGACCGGGCTTCGGATGAGAGAGGACGGGCACGAATCGGAATCCCGGGAGCCTGGCCGCGAGTTGCTCCATGTCGGCGCGGTAGACGAGATCCGCGGCCGTGCGCGCGGAGTAGAAGAATGTCGCGCGCCGGCTGTCACCCCGCTCGGCGAGGTCCAGGAGCATGGCGCGCACAGGGGCGATGCCGGACCCTCCGGCGATGAAGAGCAGCTCGCGGCTGCCCGGATGGACGACGAAGCCGCCGAACGGGCCATTGACGAATACCGCGTCTCCCGGGCGGAGCCTTTCGAAAACATAGGGTGTGCACGCGCCGCCCGAAACAAGGGCGACGAGCAGCGTCATGCTCTGCGAGCACGAGGGAGGCGAGGCGATCGAATAGGCGCGGTAGACGGGCTCGGCATCGTGCTCCGTGCCGGGAACGACGAACTGGACGTACTGGCCGGCGATGAACTGCAGGCCGGCGGCGTCGACGGCAAGATCCACTTCGCGCATGCCCGGAGCCGGATCGCGGATCGCCCTCACGCGGCAGGAGTACTGGCGCGCCTGGAGGTACCCCGCGGGGAGCTGCACGTGCAGCTCGCGGTACCCTTTCGTCTGGCAGGCGAGATGCACACCGCGTCCCATCTCTTCGGTAGATAAAATGCCGCGCTCTTCGGGCACGTTGGTATCCGCCCCGGCGGTGATGCGGACCCTGCACTGCCCGCAGCTCGCACGGCCTCCGCAGGCTGAGGGAATAAAGATCCGCTCTGCCATGAGGTTAAAGAGAAGGGGTCGTGCGCGGGGAGCGTCGATGACGCGCTCGCCGTTGTTCACGACGATGCGTGCCGTCCCTTCGGCGTCGTGCATGGGATGAAGATAGCCGTCTCCCGGATCGGGGTCAACGCGGCCACTCCCTTCCGCTCCTGGNNGGCCCGGCTCCTATTACACTGCGGATTCGTCGGAGAACCGTTGCACAACACCACCATTTCCACACTGCTGCTGAAGGTCCTTCTCGCGCCCATGATCGCGCTCTGGGCCTTCCACCTCTACCAGCGGCGCTTCAAGGAAGCGGCGGTGCACAAGCGGATCGCCACGCTTTCCCTGACGGTGATCGTGATCGGTGGATGGCTCGCCTCATATCTCTTCTCCCAGGAGAAGATCGACGACGTCTACCTGATCGGCGTCGCGGCCCTGGCCGCGGCGATCGTGATCGGGCTGCGGAAGATCATCCTGCCCTACCGGCTTCGCTGCGTGCGCTGCCGAAAGCCGCTCGCGCTCGGGCGCGTGCTCTCTATCGATTCCAATACCTGCGAGGCCTGCGAGTCTCGGGGAACAGAAGGAGCGTCCTCATGACGAAGAACCGGAAACTGTCCATGCCGTTCTGGTGCGTGGGAAATCCCGTGGGCGACCCGTTCGGACCGGCGGTCATGGACCGCATGTCCTCGGTCGAGGTCTGCGACATGCTCTGCAAGGCGCGGGGAGAGAAGCTCATCGATTTCACCTCGGCCCACGATGACGACCTTGTCGCCTGGGATCCGCACCACCTGGAGGACGACCTCGATCCCGCGAGCCCCGCGTCCCAGACCCTTCGCACGATCAAGGAAAAGATGGATGCCGCCGAGCTCAAGATGACAATGGTCACCTGCAGCCTCCACTCCAATCCGGTCTTCCGCAACGGCGGCCTCACCAATCCCAATCCCGAGATTCGCATGCTTGCCGCGCGCAAAGTCATGCGGACCATCCGGATCGGCAACTTCTTCGGGGCGGAGTACCTCACGTACTGGGTCGCGCGCGACGGTTTCGAATGCCAGTTCTCGGTTCCCTGGGAGCGCACGTACAAGTACCTCATCGAGGGCCTGAACCTCGCCGAGCGCTACGCCAAGGAGCAGAACGGCACGCTTCGCCACGGGACCATCGAACCGAAGCCGAACGAGCCGCGCGGTGAAATGTACATCCCCACCACGGGGCACGCGCTGGGGCTCATCGCCATGCTGAACGATCCCTCCTTCTGGGCCGTGAATCCCGAGGTGCTCCAGCATGAAGGCATGACGGGTCTCACCGCGGAGGTCGCCGTGGCGATGGCGGTGCAGGCGCAGAAGCTCTTTTTCCTGCACGTCGGCAACCAGAAGCCCGGCCAGTTCGACAATGACCTGCCCTTCCTCGTGGGGATGGACGGCGTGAAGGAAATGGTCGCCGTGCTGTGGCTGCTGGATCGCATGAACTGGCAGGGGTATATCGAATACGACAACCACATCGTGCGCAGCGATACCGCGCCCGGCAAGGAGAACTCCACCCGCATCCGCATGGATTTCATCCGCCAGAACGTGGAGAACTACCGCATGGCGGAGAAAAAGGCCCACGAGATCGGCGCGGACCCGGAGCTCTCCAAGCTGATGGCGGCCCTTTGGGAAAAGGAGCCGGGCATGGCAAAGACCCTTGCCCACGGCGACACCGCGGAGATCCTCAAGGCCGCCCCGGACTACGACAAGGTCAACGGCANNCAGATCGCGCGGCTGGACCAGATGGTGACGCGAAAGCTCATGGGCATGTAGGCCCCGCGCGGGGCCGCGAGAGCCGCGATCATGAGGTTCAGCAGGATCCCCCGCGACATCACCGCACTTGGCGCGACGCTTCCCCTCCTGCTCCCCGGTGGGAGGGAAGGCGCGCTTCTCATCCACGGCTTCACGGGCTCACCCATGGAGCTTGCGGGCCTGGCGCGTCGGCTCCACGCCGCCGGGATGACGGTGAGCGTCCCCCGCCTCCCCGGGCATGGCACGCGCGGCGACGACTTCCTCCAGACAGGCGCCCGCGACTGGCTGCGCGCCGCCGTGGACGCGTGGGCCGACATGAAAGCCCG
>PMDT01000346.1 GCA_003154555.1 Spirochaetaceae bacterium | reverse complement strand
TGTTGATGCCCAGCATGATGATGGCCCGCACCAGGCTGGTGATCTGGTTGTTCAGACTGTAGTAGGCCGAGTTGATGAGCTTCATGACCCGGCCCATGAGAACGGGGTCCAGGCTGATGACCTGGTTGAGGTCCGACGGTGACGTTTTCGGGTCGTTTGCGATCTGGAGTATCTTCGAAACCGTGATCGGCAGGCTGGGCATCTTCGAGATATAGGTCTGGATGACTGCGAGTATCCGCTCTTTGTCCTGCATACCTTATCCCGATCTCCCCATCCGGGCAACTATCGATTCAATTCGGTCCCTCATGGCCGCGCCAACTGCCTTGTCGGGGTGCCAGGCCGCGAGGTCCCTGAGGTAGGAAAACGTATCCACGACACGAGCGCGCGTCAGCGGCTCTTTCCTGCCTGCCGGGGCAGGACGGAAGCTTTCGGCGACCTTCTGCCGCAGGCCCTTCTTGCCGGCAAGCTGCGCCTTCAACGCCTCCATGGCAAGGCGCTCTTTGCTTCCCTTGAACCGCTTTTTTTCCCGCTCGGGCAGATAATCTGACAGTTTCCCCAGATAGTCAAGGAGATCGCCGGGATTGCTGGGTTTTGCCGGGCCCTTATCCAGCCGACCGCGGACGCCGTCGAGATAGTCGCGAAGCTCCTTGCGCACGTCGCTGCTCGAGCGGGGAGGTTCTGCCTCGTCCGAACCTGTCACGGGGCCGTTTTTCGACGCGTTCGCCCCCCCCTGCGACGCTCCCGGAGCCCCCGCGCGGGGTTGAGCGGGCGTTCCCGGAGTCTCATCCAGGTTTTCCGGCACCTCTTCGAGTTCGGTCAGCGGCTCCAGCTCTGCTTCAGGCTCCTCGGGCTGCGCCGTCTCAAGCTCCGGCTCCGGTTCCGTGTCCGTGACAGGTCCAAGGCCAGGCCAGCCTTTGGCGGGAGGAGCGGGGGCCGCACCGTCCTCGGCAGTCGCTTCCTCCGCATCCAGCGGCTCCTCCACCTCCTCAAGGGAAACATCCTGCTCCTCGGTCTGCTGCTCTCCTTCATCCTCATCTTCGCCGGTCCCTGCGGTTGCGTACCGGGGGAATCCCTCGGCCTGCGGCCCGTGCGAGGGCAGGTTCATCGTGGTGGACTGCGAGGATCCCGACGGCTGCTGCATGGTGAGCACGATGGGAGGCATCTGCTGCTGCGGCCGCCTCTCGTCGATCTTGCGCGAGAGGTCGCGCATCTCGTCGAACAGCTTGTCGACGACCTTCGACTGCGCCGCAACCGATTCCTTCAGGGACTGGGCGAGCACCGACTCGCCCTGGGGAGACAACGTGAGCTGTGCCGGCTGCGCGATCGACGCCTGCACCGGCGCTGATGCCGCGGGGGACGGCGGCGGACCTTGCGGGGCCTGCTGCGGGCCGCCCCGCTGCTGGGAGGGAAGCTGCGGCTGNNGGCTCGAACATCTGCAGGGCGGGGTTTTCCTCGTACAGCTCCTGGCCCTTGAGAAGGTTCACGAGATTGGGCGGTCGCTCATCCTCGATGGAGACGGCATCCTCCTGGATCGATTCATCGACCTCTTCAAGCTGCAGCTCTTCGTCCACCTCGCGCACCGCGAAGACGGGCTCGAGTCCCCCGACGTTGATGATGGGAACCGCGTCCTCCTCGAGCGGCTCGACGTCCTCCAGCATCAGGGAGTCGTCGTCGGCCGTCTCTTTCTGCGGCGGAGCGGTGTCCACGGAGAGCTCGCGGAACTTGCGGATCGTCTTTTCGCGCTCGTCACGGAAGTCTTTTTCGTGCTCGGAAATCGCCTTCTCGTACTCTTCCATCGCGTTGGAGAGGGCTTCCATGTCGCGGGGATCCGTGCTCTGCTCCAGCTTGTTGATCAGGCCTTCCATTGTCTCGATGGCCTTCTCCGGCTCGCCGAGCTCGCGCTGAAGCTTTGCCAGGCGGAAGCTTGCCTCGGCATCCTCCGGGGAGGCCTCCAGCACCTCGATGAGGATCTGGGCAGCCTGCCGCGCGTGTCCCTGCCGGGCATGAATGTCAGCGAGGAGGACCCGCGCCCGATGGTCTTCAGGCTTCGCGGAGAGATAGCGCAGCACCTCCTCCTGCGCCTTCTGTATTTCATCGCCCTCCTTCCAGAGGAAAGCGCGATCGAGCCTGAAATCCTGGTCCTCGCCGCCCAGGCTTTCGAGTTTTTTGTAGCACTCGAATGCCTTCGCCCGTTCTCCCGTGTGCCCATAGGCAATCGCCAGGCCCTTCAGGGCCTCGGGATTGGCCGGCTCGCGGGAAAGAACTGCCCTGTAGCCTTCAATCGCCTCGGGATAGTTTTCCAGTATCCGGAGAATTCCTGCCAGCCGGAGGCGTGCGTCCACGTTGTCCGGCTCAAGGGCGAGCAGGCGGCGAAGCTCCTCCATCGCCTCGGTGAGCTTGCCCTCTTTCTCCAGCAGCGACGCGAGATTTCCCACCGCCTGCGCATAGCGGGGGCTGGCTTTCATCGATTCCCGGTATGCAGCGGCGGCATCGTCCTTCCTGCCCAGCGCCGCCGCCACGACGCCGAGATTGTTCAGGGTGCGCGCGTTTTTCGGCTCCGCGCGCAGCGCTTCGCGGAGCGTCTTCTCCGCCGCATGGTTGTCGCCCAGCAGGTGCTGCGTGACACCGAGATTGTTCAGCGCGTCCGACCAGCCCGGCTTTGCCTTTGCCGCGGCCTCGTACTCCTCGCGGGCCTCCTTGATCTTGCCGATGCGCTCGTAGACGACGCCGAGGTTGTAGTGCAGCCGGGGCTGGCTCGTGTCCGCCTGCAGCCCCTTCTGGTAGATGCGGATGGCGTCCCCGTAACGACCTGCCGCCTCCAGCACCGTGCCGAGGTTGATATAGGACGGCACGAAGCCGGGATCCACCGCGATGGCCTTCGCGAAGTTCTCCTCGGCCAGCTCGTTGTTCGCGAGCGACTTGTAGACGTTGCCGAGATTGTAGTAGACGTCGCCACGCTGCGGAGAGAGGTTGATGGCGCGCTCGAAATGCGGGATCGCGTCGCCGTAGGACTCGATGCGACGGTAGAGCACGCCGAGATTGTTGTGCGCCTCGGTGTAGTCGGGTTTCAGGTCCACGGCCTTCTGAAACATCTCGATTGCCTTGCGGAACCGACCCGTCTTTTCGCACACGCTGCCAAGAAGGTTGTAGGCCACCGCCGATTCCGGCTGGTCCTCGAGGATGCGCAGCGCGAGCTTCTCCACGAGCGGGTATTCGCTCATCTTGAAGGCGTTGCGGGCGCGCATGAGGATCTCGGGGGTGGTCATGGTCTTCATTTATACATCCTGGAAGGGCGGGCGCTCGCCTCGGGGCTGAACTGGCTCTGCTGCCGCGGATCCGCGGTGTCGTAGGCGACGACGGCGAAGTAATACAGGTTGCCGTTTTGAAGGCCATCGATGACGAGTGACGTCGCTGCCCCCGCGTCGACCGGTGAATCACCCGGGGCGGCCCCCGTGCCAAGGTACGTGTGGGGAGCGTCACCGTAGTACACGAGGTAGCCCTTCACATTCAGATCGTTCACCTTGCGCCAGGTGAGCGTCACCTTGCCATTGCCCGCCGTGGTGACCAGGCCCGCGGGAGGAGAGGGCGGGAGATTGGGCTCATAGACGATCTTCAGGCTGGAAAGCCGGGGGCTCTGCGTGCGGGTGCCGTCGGGATAGAGCTCGACCATGATCTGGAGGTAGCGCGCTTTCAGACTGTCGGCGAAATCGGTGCCGGGGACGAACGGCACCCAGTCCGTGTCCGATTTCAGGAGCCGCCTGCCGCCCCAGGTGTTGGCGACCTGGTAGAAGAACTCCACCGAGGTATCCCCGGGTGTGCTCGTTACCGCCTCGATGCGCGCGATGCGCGTGTCGGAAAAGCCAAGATCGATGATCCTGCTCGTCACGGAGCCTGTCCTGCCGAGGAAGCGCGTGCTGACCGCATCCCGCACGAACCGGCGCGAGATGCGAAGCTCGTCCACGAAGCCCGTGTATCCTTGCCCGACGACAAGAGGGCCCGCGTAGACTGACCCCACCACGGGGACCGCGATGGAGCCGGTTTCACTTCCGGTGTCCGTGGTATGCAGGATCGCTTCCGGGACGCCGTCCAGCAGGTATTCGAGAAGCCCCGTGCGGGAATCGAAGCGCAAGAGGTGATGATGCCATATGCGGGGAAGGAGCTGGCGTGTCCCGCTCAAAGTCACCGGCAGGAGACGCGTCACGCCGTTGTCGGCGGGAAGCGCAAAGAGATTCTGGAAATCCCAGACGAGCTTCATGTCGTGGATGGAGCAGCGCATGCTCTGGCTCACGAGTGTCGCGCCGGGCCCGGATCCTTGCCGGACGGAGCCCGACCAGGAAATGATCGATTCGCCGTCGGAAAGAACGGCGGGAGACAGCCAGAACTCGATCGTGAAGTCGTCCCAGACCGCGCCCGCAGAGAACATGCCCACAGCCGTCGGCGGCAGGGCCACGCCCTGGCGGGCGCCGGTGAAAGCGGCGCTTGCACCGCCGAGGGCCGAGGCGGCATCCGAGACGAGCGGACCCGTGTCGGCGAGCCGGTAATTCTTTGTTGCATCCGCCTGGGCCGGTCCATCGAAGTGGAGAAGGAGCTCCGTGGAGCTGTCGGCGACGTAGGCGCCGCTCGTGAGGGCGATGTCCTGGAAACCCCAGCGCCCGGAAACGGGCTCGACCCCGTCGAGGGTGAGCATATCGCTCCACAGCTTGTCCTTGCCCAGCTCGATGGTCTTCTCCATGCCGGAAACGGGCCCGGTCGCGAGCAGGAGGCAAAGAAGTATCGCACCGGAGTGGTATTGTTTCCGGGTCATGGTTCTGTACATTAGTATTATAATCGGCCGACGGGGGTGTTTCTATTGAAGGGTTTCGATCCGCGCGANNTACGTCGGCAAGGCGCGCTCCCTGCGCAACCGCGTGCGCTCCTACTTTGCCGGTGAGAAGGACATCAAGACCCGTTTCCTGCTTGCCAACATTGCCGACATCGAGGTGATCATCACGCGCACGGA
>PMDT01000286.1 GCA_003154555.1 Spirochaetaceae bacterium | reverse complement strand
CGCGGCTTGAAGAAGGCATGGTGTTCGCCATTGAGCCGATGGTGAATGCGGGCACGGGGGATATCGAGCTGCTTGATGACGGATGGACTGTCGTTACCGCGGACGGCGCCGACTCCGCGCATTTCGAGCATACGGTGGCCGTGCGGCGTGATCGAATGGAAATTCTCACACTTTTCCATTAGAATTACCGTACATGCGCAAGGAATTCCTCACCTACCAGACGGTGCGAAACAACGCACTCAAGCTGGCGCACCGCATACACGGGGAGGGCTTTTTCCCGGATGTCATCTACGTGTCGCTGCGCGGCGGGGCGTACATGGGCAATGTCATCAGCGAGTTCTTCAAGATGAAGCGCAAGGATCGACGACCCGTCTACTACGCGGCGGTGGTGGCGCGCTCCTATCGCGACGTCGGGCTGCAGGATCGCGTCCGGGTCGATGGCTGGACGTACGACCCCCGCTATCTGCGCAGCGGGGACCGCGTGCTCCTGGTGGACGACATCTTCGATTCGGGACGGACCGTCAACCACCTGGTGGAGATCATCATGGACCAGGGCATCCCGCGCGAAGACGTCCGGGTCGCCGTCCATGACTACAAGATCCGTCAGTATCTCGCCCGACAGCTTCCCGTGCAGCCGGATTACTGGTGCCGATTCCATGAGCTCGCGTCCCCGGAGGACGACTTCTGGATCCACTACACCAGCCACGAGCTGGTCGGTCTCTCGGAAGAAGAAAAGAAGGAGCATTACTACGCAGAGGACCCCGAGCTCACCGGCATGTTCTAGCCGAGCACGCGCGCCGACCCGGAAGCTCGCGCGCGCGCTCCTTGCAACCGTGCTCTTCTCGGTCCTTCCGGTCCTCACGTGGCCGCAGGCGCAGCCAGGCTCCACAACAGCGCAATCGGGATACATCTTTCTCTCCCTGATCTCGGACACCTACGCCCAGGACCAGACCCTCCGCGTCGAGCCGGTCGGAGCAATGATCACATTGCGCTACAGCATTCGGGAGGTGGACGGCAGCGAAGGGCCGTGGATCCGCTTCCGTGAACCCCTGGTGCTTTCCGCGGCGCCCGGCGAGGAGCGGGAATACCGCTTGATCGTGCGCGCAGACGGCGCTGCGGGGGAGCTGGAGCGCCGCGAGCTGCAGATACGCATCGACAAGAGGCAGCCTGCCCCCCCGGTGATTCTTCCGGCGGCGGGCATGTATTGGGATCCGGTGAAAGTGCAATTCCAGTCGGCGCAGGGAACGACTGTTTCTTATTCCGTCCAGGGCGATGTCATCCAGTCACCGGTTGCCTGGGATGGAAGCCCGATTTCGGTCGGAAAGCCCGAAGAAAAGGCCGACTATATCGTTCAGGCCTACGGGGAGGACGCGGCGGGAAATCGCAGCGCACTCGCCACGGCGCGCTATTCCATCGACACGAGAGCCCCGGGTCTCGATGTGCTGAGCCCGGTGACAGGCACCTTCGGCAACCCGCAGATCCTCGCGCTCGCGTTTCGCAACCTCTCCTGGGTCAGATATTCCGACGACGGCTCGGACCCGGTCACCAGCGGCATTCCCTACACGGGCCCCGTTGCGCTGCGCAAACAGGGCACGATGCTCATCCGCATCGCGGCGCAGCCGCGAAGCGCTTCCCGTCCCGTCGTCCGTCGCGAGGTGAGCTTCACCTACGCACCAGGGCCCGGTAATGGTCTTCTCCTCGACGTCGACAGCGGCGCGTACTCCCAGGGGGTGACGGCGCATGTCCTCTCCGCCCCGGCGGGAAGCGTCTACTACACGCTGTGGGAGAAGACGCCGTCGGATTCCGACTTCCTTGTGACGTCGGGCATCGAATTGCCTGCAGATGGTGCTGTCCCGCGAACGGTGAGCCTTCGCTTGCGGACTCTCTCCGATGCGGGCACCTGGGGCGTGGAGTACCGTTATTTCTATTTCCTGGGCCGTTTCGCCGCGACCCCGCCCTCATTCGCGCTCTCCGACCCTGAGCCGCTCCGCGGCGCGTCGCGCTTCCAGGTATCGGCATCCGAGGATGCGCTCGTTTCGGCGACCGCCGACGGATCTGTCCCCAACCCGCGTGCACCTGTGGCGCCTGATTTCATCGATATTCCCGTCTCGACCGCACCGGTCCTGTTGCGCGCCGTGGCCTTCAACGGATCGGGTGTGATCGGAATCATGGCGGAAAAGAAGGTTGCGGTCGCACTTTCACCGGGGCCAAAGCCGGTCCTCAGCGTGGCAGACGGCCCCGTGCGCGGAAGCTCGGTCGTGAATGCGGCCGCCGCGCAGGCCGCGCGGCTGGTTTTCGAGATGAGCAGCGATGGTTCGGACCCTCCGGCGCCCGGACCCGGCTCTCCGCGCCTCATCCTGCCACTTGTCTTGCGCGTGCCCTTTGGCATGCAGCGCACGTTGAAGATACGACCCGCGTCGATCGATGAGGCGGGCCGAATCATGGCCGTGGGCGACATCACGACGGTTCTCCTCAAACAGAGGCCACCCGCACAACCCGCGCTCACACCGGCGCCGGCTTCCGTTCCGCTGGACGAGCCTGCGTCGCTCGCCATCGCCTCCACGGCGAAGGTATTCGTCACCTCGACCAGCGATGGAACGGACCCGCGCGATCCGGATCCCTCGAAGGACACGCCATCAACGTCGATCCCGCTGCCGGGGGCGCAAGGCGCGGTCGTGGCCTACAGGATCAAGTGCCTCGCCGTGGACGGCGGCGGCCTTGTGAGCGACGTCTTTGGATTTACGTATGTCGTCGACCTCCGAACACCCCAGTTGCCCGCCATGTCGGGAATGGCCGATGGCGCGAAATACAACACGCGACAGGTCCTGCCGGTCATTGCGGACAGCACGTGGACGGTACATTACACCTCGAGCGCTGACGGCGCGCTGCCGCCTCCGCCGGACGCCCGTTCCCCCCTGCTTGCCGGCGCGAGCTTCCACGGGGAAGAAGGCAGCGTCATCACGTTCAAGGTCAGGCTTCTCGCCACGTCGCGGAATGGCAAGCGCACAGGCGAACAGAAGGACCTGAGCTTCACGATCGACCTGAAGCCGCCGGAAGTTCCCCAGCTGTCCGGCGCGCCGGACGGCAGCATCTTTGCCCGGCCGGTGACCCTGACATCGGACCCATTGCCCGCGGGAGACATGCTGTACTACTCGGTCGGGACGGGCGGGGCAGATGCGCCGGATCCGCTGACGAAGGGTCAAAAGGTCACCGGTCCGCTGGCATTCGACTCGCCGGATGGAGCACGTACCGATTACCTCGTGCGTGTCGCGACCCGGGATGACGCCGGAAACCGCTCGTTGTACGACCGGCGCTACCATTTCAGCGTCGACCGCTCCTTCCCCGACGACCCCGACGTGAGCGGAGCGCCTGATTCCGGGCTCACGGACAGACCCGTGACCCTTGCGCTCGCCGCAGGCTCCCCGACGATCGTCTATGAGCTCACCGACGACGGGTCAACGCCGCGGCTTCCGACTCCTTCCTCTCCCGCGTACGCGTCGCCGATACTCCTGGCCGGCAGGACAGGGGCAGCGGTGACCTATCGCCTTCTCGCGCGCGCATTCAGCGCGCTGGGCACCCCGAGCAGGGCCGCGCGCATCGTGACGGTCACGGTGGATCGCACCGCGCCTGCTGCGCCTGCCGCGCCGCTCATCGTGCAAAGCCCCGGCAATCCCGCGGCGGGCTATCTATTATGGGATGCACCCGCGGATGGACAGGTTTTCTATCGGGTATTCGCGTCAGCGGACAAGGCAATGGAGTATGTGCCGTATGCAGGTCCCGTATCGGTGATTATTCCTCCGCCCGGCAGCCCTCCCGTCACTGGTGACGCCGTGGTGAAAAACGCTTCCGGCGCACAGAGTGCGCCCACACCTTTTGCCCTGTCAGCGGGAACGCTGCTCGCGCTGCCGACCGTCCGCGGTGCCAGAGACGGCGCCGTGGTCACGCAGAGGACCGAGTTGAAGCTTGCGGCACCCGCCGGAGACGTGCACTACGAGATTGCCACGGATGGGAATTACCCCCCCGCGGTGACGGCAGCATCGCCGGTCGTCCCGGATCCGCTCGTCATCGATGCCGCGGACGGACAGACTGTGAGCGTCATTGTCGCTGCCCGTACCTTCGACCCGAATGGAATCGTCCCGCCGTCTGCGGAGCTTCGTTTTCGGCTCACCATCGACAAAACGCCGCCGGATCCGCCCTTCGCCGCGGGGATCGAGGATGGCGCCTTCTACCAGGATACGCAGAAGGTCTCCCTCCTCGCGCCGGAAGGGACCATCTACTACTCGATTTCAAGCGGGCAGACGGTCCAGCTTCCGTCGCAGACCGCGGCGGACAAGTACACGGGAGAGCTCACCCTGAACCCGGAGCCGGGACGCGCGGTGAGCTACCGCATCGTCGCGTTCACCGTCGACGATGCCGGAAACAGAAGCCGCGAGATCCGGTCATGGACCGTCACGATAGACCAGCAGATCGTCTACGTTTCACCGACCGGCAACGATTACGCCGAAGGCTCGCGCGGGCAGCCCGTCCAGAGCATCGGCCGGGCGCTGCAGCTGGCGGCATCCTCACCGCGCAAGACGATTCTTGCCGCGGCAGGTCTCTACGCCGTCAACGATCCAATTGAAGTCACTGGCGACGTTTCAATAGTTGGCGGGATGGATCCTGCAAGCTGGGTTTCGCTCGGCTTCGAGAGGTGGTCGACGCTTGCGGCAGGTTCGGGTTGGAAGAACGGCGAGGCACTGATGATTGCCAACGGTGGCGTCG
>PMDT01000406.1 GCA_003154555.1 Spirochaetaceae bacterium | reverse complement strand
GTCACCTCGATCTGCATCTTCTCGATCTCCGACTGCGCCTTGCCGAGGAGACTGTTCTTCTGCTTCAGCTCCTCTTCCCGGGTTGAAAGCTCTTTGTTGCGGCTGGCGATCTCCCCTTCCAGGCCCGACAACGCAGAGCGGGCGTTCTTTTCGTCTTCCTCGATGCGGCGCCGTTCCGCTTCCGCGACGGAGGCCTTCTCCTGGTTTTCCTTCACGCGGGTGCGGGTATCTTCAATTTCCACCGCAACGTCGCGAAGCAGCGCTTCCTGCTCCGTGCGCTCGCGGCCCAGCCGGCCGATCTCCTGCTCGACGCCCGTCCTTTGCGTCTGCTGGCGCGCAAGGTCGACCCGCAGGTTTTCCAGGGTGCTGCGGTATTCTTCAATCTTCTGGCGCAGGCTTGCATTCTCCCGGGCCAGCTCTTCATTGCGCTGCCGCAGCCGCGCAATTGTCGCGGCACTCTCATTGATGCGCTCGTCGATCTCCCGCTTGCGGGTGATGATCCCTTCCGGCGCCAGGAACTCGTCGAGAAAAGACGGCGCGAAAGCGCGCGACCGCTCGAAAAGGCCCTCAAGCGTCGTGAGCTTTTCCAGCGCTTCTTTCAGCATCGCGAGGGTGCTCTGGACGAGCTTGTCGCGGAGGGGACGCGCGGTGGAATCCACGTGCGCGGCGTCCTCCAGCATCGTCACCTTGCCGGTGATCTGGATGCGGAGGCCCTGCAGGGCTTCAGAAATGGACTCTTCAACCGACCGACGCTCGGCGGCAGAGTAGCCCATCTCCTTGAGACGCGCATCCAGCTGCGTGACAATGTCCTCCGTGATGGCACGGAGCTGGACCCGCAGGTCATCGATCGTCGCGTCGCTGGCCTGGATCTTCTCCCCGTTTGTGCGGGTTTCCTCGTCGTTGGCCCGCACCCGTTCGCTGAACCCCTCGATGTCGGAGATGAAAGCCGCGATATTCTTCTCAGTCTCGGCGATGCGCGCCGTGAGCTCTCCGAGCCCTTCCCTCTTGCGCGTCGCCTCGCCGTCCATGTCCTCGATCTTGTGCTGGATGTTCAGCTGGCGCTGCGTGTTCGCGACGATGCCGCGTTCGAGCTCCGTGATGCGCTCGCGGTACAGGTGGATCTGGCTGTCGCGAGTGCTCTTCTCCATGTCGAGCTGGTAGAGCTTCTTGTGGGATTCCACGAGCTGCGATTCCATCGCGTTCACAAGGTCCGCCTCGCGCGCGATCGTCTCATTCACACCCGCGATGGCGCGCGTGATCTCGCCGCGATTCTTTTCCTTTTCGGCGAGCCGGGCCTCCCGCTTCTTCTTGTCCTCCAGCAGGCCCTTCAGGCGAAGGAGCTGGATCGAAAGCTCAACCTCGAAGATCTGCTCCTTCAGCCCCCGGTAGGCTTCCGCCTTCTCCGCCTGCGCCTTGAGGGAGGTATAGCTGCGTTTCACCTCATCAAGGATACCCTCGACGTGGCGCATGTTCTCTTCCGTCTTCTCCAGCTTGCGCTCCGCCTCCTGGCCGCGCACCCGGAAGCGCGTGATGCCGGCCGCCTCTTCGAAGACGATGCGCCGCTCCTCCGGCTTCGTGGAAAGAAGCTGGTCGATTTTCCCCTGCTCCATGATGGAGTATGCCGACTTTCCGATGCCTGTGTCGAAAAAGAGCTCACGGATGTCTCGGAGCTTGACCGCGTTGTTGTTGATGAAGTATTCGCTCTCACCCGAACGGTACAACCGGCGGCGGATGGAGACCTCGGGGAGGTTCAGGGGCAGGACTTCGTCCTGGTTCGATACGAGGAGCGTCACCTCCGCGACCCCCAGGGGCTTGCGCGTCTCGGAGCCGGCGAAAATGACATCGACCATGTTCTCAGCGCGCAAAGATTTCGAGGACTGCTCGCCGAGCACCCACTTCATGGCGTCCACGACATTGCTCTTGCCGCAGCCGTTCGGGCCGAGCAAGGCTGCCACGCCGTCGGTAAACTCGATACGAACCTTGTCCGCGAAGGATTTGAATCCGAAGATCTCCAGGGTCTTTAAGAACACTTCCGCTCCCAGTTAATCTGCGCTACTATGGCCACCGAAGTTAACACCCATTAGAGGGTGAGGTCAAGGCGGCCACTGTACTCAGCGGCATTCGCGGCCAGCGTATTCGATGGCATTCGGCGGCCAACGTATCTCGCACGGTACGCCGTGCGGCTAGATGGCATCTCGGCGTGGGGAGGGGGCGCGAAATGGAGCTTCTCTGCGGTGTTGACGAGGCTGGTCGCGGACCGCTTGCCGGTCCGGTGACCGCCGCGGCTGTCATCCTGCCCGCTGATTTCCCGATTGACATCCTGGCCGATTCAAAAGTCCTTTCCGAGACTCGTCGGCGTGAAGCCGAAGTCGTGATCAAGGCAAAGGCGGTTGCATGGGGCGTCGGATGGGCGTCGAACGATGAAATCGACAAGATGAACATCCTCCAGGCTGCGCTCCTGGCAATGCGTCGCGCCGTGAACGCCCTGACCGTCAGGCCTGATCGCCTGCTCGTGGACGGCATCTACTGTCCCTGCTGCGACATCCCGTCCACGGCCATCGTCAAGGGCGATGCCACCGTGCCGGCGATCATGGCTGCGTCGATCCTGGCAAAAACCGCGCGTGACGCCTGGATGGAAAGCTACGCTCTGCGGGAGCCTGCGTACATGTTCGAGAAGCACAAGGGGTATCCGACCGCCGAACATCGGCGCATCATTCTGGAACGGGGTCCGTCCGCGATCCAGCGCAGAACATTCAAGATCACTTCCCCCGAATGAACTTCAAGGCCGCATCGAAGCCCTCGAGAAACGCGGAAAGGTCCTCCTTAAATACGATCACGGACCTTCTCTCGAATTGATCGTCTCCAGCGGCGGAGGCCATCCTGACGGACGTTGTCCCCGGCGGCGTCCTGGCCTGCTTGCTCTCCACGATATTCAGAAACACGTCGCCCGTGCGGGTTTCCTTCACGTTGAAAAAATAGGTCCTTTTCGGCGTCGACGCCTTTGATGAAAAAACTTCGCCTCGTGTTCCCATGCGCCGTCCTTCCTTGGCTGGTCCGGCGGCATGATAGCTCGGCGTTCGCCCTCGGTGCAATGCGGTTGCCTTGACG
>PMDT01000080.1:7661-18715 GCA_003154555.1 Spirochaetaceae bacterium | reverse complement strand
CACGTCGGTGGGCGCGCCCGTGGTAAAGCCCGTCGATTTCGTGCCCGGCCAGCCGACGAACAGGGACACGATCACGGTGAGCTGGACGGAACCGCAGCCGCCCGACCCGTCCGGCATCAAGGAGTACCGCACGACCTGGAGCTACAGCGACGGCGGGGCAAGCGTGGAGAAGGAGCGCCAGACCGTCTCAGGTCTCACGACCGCGGGCAAGCCGATGTTCTCCACGCGCAAGGTGGACAAGGATGGCATGTGGACCTTCTCCATCATCGCGGTCGACCTCGCGGGCAACATGTCATCGGCACCGGCCACCGTCTCGTTCCTGCGGGATGCCACGCCGCCGCGTGCCGTCAGCTTCGAGGCACGCGCCGTTGACGGTTCGGTCCTGCTTTCTGCCCCGGCAATGCCGCCGGACAAGCGTGACCAGAATGCCTTTGAGATCGGCGCGAACAGCTTCACGCTGCGGTGGATACCGGTGCCAGGTGATACGGACATCGACGGCTACACGTATAACCTGCAGCCGGGATGGAGCACGCTGGATGACTACCGGCAGTCGAAGGTTGCGCTCCTCAGCCCGCCGGCGCGCCGGGTGACGCAGGCGACCGAGATCCCGTTCGACAACCGGGACAACGGCGTCTACGTGCTCACCGTTCAGGCAATCGACAAGGCGGGCAACTATAGTCCCCCGTCCACTGTGGCGATTGCCCTGAGTCACTACCAGGTGGTCACGAGGGTCGACCTCGTCACGGCGGTGAGGGATGCAGTCGGTACCGTGAGGCTTACGATCAACGGCCGGGGGTTCACGGAGAACGGTCCCATCCGCAAGATATACCTCGACAGGAACCATGCGAAAGCGCCCTTCGACATCGACTTCGACCCGGTGGCGCCGATCTTCGTGACCGACCGGCAGATCACCGGCATCGCGCTGGATCAGAACCGGGATTCAGGCTCGTACCGCGTGGGCCTGCTGCAGGACCGTCCGACAGGACAACAGGTGCTCTATTTCACACCCGGCACGGTCATCGATTTTGCCTCGCCCGGAACCGTCAAGATCGGCAACTTCCAGCTTCCCCTGCCGCGATGGATCCTTGGACCGTCCCCGACGATCGTGCTCTCCTTCGATTCGCTTCTCGTCGTGCTCGTTGTCGCCCTGCTGGGGGCGCTCATGTTCCTGGCCGTCCGCAAGATTGCGGCCCTCGCGCAGGAGGGGGCGGCGGTGAGGGCAGAGGTCCTGGCCCTGCTGGAAGGCAGGCCGAATGCACGCTGGGAGGAAAGGAAAAAACGGATGCAGGCTCTCAAGCGAAGAGGCATGGGCCTCCGATTGAAGTTTACGCTGCTCGTCGTGATCCTCGTTATCTTGATCGTGCTCGTCGTGTCTTTCCCGCTGGGCGTCCAGATGGTGAACACCCAGAGACGGTCGCTCGCGGCCGACGTGCAGAGCAAGGCGAACATCCTCCTTGGCGCGCTTGCAACGAGCGCCGAGACACAGTTCCGCGCGCAGGACCAGGGATTTCTCGCGGCAGAGGACATACCCGCCCTGAGCGCCACGATGCCCCAGGCGGAATATACCACCATCACCGGGCCGGACGTGCACTTCCGTCCGACCGATCCCAAAGATTTCGTCTGGGCGAGCAACCAGAAGAAATTCGCCGACGAGCTCGCTGCCGGGACATTTAACAGCGCGAGCGAACAGGTGAATGACGATCTCGCCCGCACGGTCGTTCCCGGGTTGCAGAAGAAGATCGATGCGGATCTCATGGCGACGTTGTCGTCGGCCATCGACGAGTACCGGACCCTCAGAGGTCAACGTGATGCTTTGACCGGAAAGACCGACCAGGCGTCCAAGGACAAGCTGGCGACGCTCACAAGCCAGCTCAGGGCAAAGAGCAAGGATATCGACACGCAGGCACGCGCCGCCTATGAAAAATCGGGGACTTTGGAGCCATGGAACGGAAGCGCGCGGCTGCGCACGACCTACCTTTTCTACATTCCCGTCGTCTATTACAACCGCGCGCCCAATATCGCCGATACGACGTTCTACCAGGGCATGGTGCGCCTTCAGGTCAACACGTCCACGATCAACAGGCAGATTGACGACGCGATCAACGCCATCCTCCGGACCGCGGGCCTCATCGCCCTTCTGGCCATCGCCCTGGGCGTCCTGGGCGCGATCATCCTCGCGAACATCACGGTCACACCCATCCGCCGGCTTGCGCGCGGGGTTGCCGTGATCCGCGATACGGACGATAAAGAAGCCCTGAAGGATCACTCCATCGAAGTGGGCACGCGCGACGAGATCGGGCTGCTTGCCGACACGGTGAACGAAATGACACGGGGGCTCGTCAAAGCGGCTGCGGCCAACAAGGAGCTGCTGCTGGGCAAGGACATCCAGAAGATGTTCCTGCCGCTGGAAAAGGACGCGAACAACCGGGCCGGAACGACGGCGGGCGAAGAGACAGCCGCCGTGGAAATCTACGGCTACTACGAAGGGGCCAAGGGCGTCTCGGGGGACTATTTCGATTTCAAGAAGCTTGACCAGACGCATTACGCGTTAATCAAGTGCGATGTCGCGGGAAAGGGCGTCCCCGCCGCCCTCATCATGGTGGAAGTGGCAACGCTTTTCATCAGCTATTTCCGCGACTGGCTGAAGAGGCAGGAAAACATCGCCAAGCTCGCCGACCCGCAGGCCAAAAAGCGCGCCCTGTTGGAGGCGGACCGCATCGACCCCCTTGTCTATACGATCAACGACATGCTCGAGGAGCGCGGTTTCAAGGGACGATTTGCCGCGCTCACGGTCTGTATCTTCAATGCGGCCACGGGCGTGGCGAACGTGTGCAACGCCGGGGACAATATCATGCATGTCTTTGATGCCGCAAAGCACACGATGACGCAGGTGCGCCTCCCGGACGCCCCCGCGGCAGGCGTCTTCCCTTCCATGCTCGTCGAGATGAAGTCGGGCTTTCAGCAGGTCCAGCACAAGCTCGCCAAGGGCGATGCCCTGTTCCTCTTTACTGACGGTTTTGAAGAGGCAAAGCGCTCGTTCCGCAGCGGCGGCGGCGAGATCGTCGCCTGCGACGCCCCGGATGTGAAGGACGGCGAGCCCCATGGGGACACGCATTCGAAGGGCCAGACGTCGGAAGAGTTCGGCATCGGGCGCATCGAGGCCATCGTGGCAGCCGTGTTCGCAAAGGAGCACTACAGGCTCGTGCGTCACCACTTGCCCGCCGCGGAGAACCTCGAGTTCGATTTCGCAAGCTGCGGCGGCACCGTCAAGGACGCCGTGCTGGCCCTCGTTTCGGTGGAAAAGGTCTTCCGCCTCATCCCGGATACAACGCTGGGCGCCGGCAGCAAGATCGTCGTCGACGGGAAGGTGGATTCCTTCCTGAAAGCCCATTTCATGCAGTATGCATCCTACTTCTCCCACCGGGTGGAAGGTTCTGCGGATGCCGCGGCGGTCACTTTCTCGCACCTGAAGGAAGACGAGCAGTACGACGATTTGACCATCCTCGTGCTGAAAAAGAAGTAAATTGCCGATAGGGGAATGGGCGGGAGAGACATGAAACGATACATTTGCGCGGCAGCGATTGCCATTCTTTGTTCCACCGCGGTCTTTGGGCAGGCGGGCGCGGTTTCCCTCCAGAACCAGGAGGATGTGACATTCTATTATGTCGTCGATCCGCCTGAGCTCGCAGACATCACGGCAGGCAGCCCGCTTCTCCAATCCAGGGTGGCGGACTATTTCGCCTCTGCGAGCGATACCTCGTCTTTCATAAAGCTTGCTCCACAAGCCGAGGCGTCCGTGGACAAGCTGACGCCGGGGACTCACCTGCTGGTGGGTTTCTTCGCGCAGCAGGATCAGGATCAGTTTCCCGTCCGCGTGCTTTCGCTCCAGGTGGACAACTCGGCAGGTGAGCGATTCTACGCCCTCTTTGCCGACTCGCCTCAGCTCACCGTTTCACGAGGCGTCGGTCGTTTGATGGCTTTCGCCGCGGGGGGAGGGCAGGGTGCGGCCGCGCCGACTGCCGCGCCGGCGGCGACGACCGCGACCGCTTCTGGCGGCAACGCGGCGGCCCCTGCCAACTCCGCTTCTGCCGCGGCTCCCGCCGCAAGGAGCCCGGCGCAACTTGCGACCATAGCAGCGTATGCAGCCAGTTACGCGCCGGACTATTTCACGAAAGAGCAGAAGGGGGCCGCATTCGACGTCCTTCCCATAGCAGAGTCCCGGGCGTGGTCCTTGACCGGTACCGAGGTCACCCAGCTTTCCGGATCACTTGACGCGCAAGGCCTGCGGCTGTCGCTTTCCGTTCCCGCGGGCTTCTCGGAAAACGTCTCGTACTTCTTTTACATCTTTGGGAGCCGTGAGGCAGGCAAAGAGAACGCCCTTACCCTGGAGCTCCAGCCGCGTGCGAACGGCAGTCGCGGCGCCTGCCTGCTCTGGGAAAAGGGGGTCGACACCCCCAGGCTGATCGGCACGGTGACCACGGGCTCAGGAAACGTCGAGCTCGATATCGGCGGGAATGAGCTCAATTCCGACATCCTTTCGAAAGCCGGGAGCTCCGCGACAGTAGACTTTACCGCGAGCTGGTTCGACCGCGCCCTGGGCACGTGGGAGGAGTTCTCCTACGCGACGTTCTCCGTTTCCGCCCTTTCGGCTAGAGGTTGAACCGGATCAGGAGCACGTCTCCGTCCTTGACCGGGTATTCCTTTCCCTCCAGTCGGAGCTTGTTGGCCTTTTTTGCGCCGGCGAAGTCACCGGCGGCCAGCACGTCCTGCCATGCGGCAACCTCGGCCCGGATGAATCCCTTCGCGAGGTCTGAATGTATTTCGGCGGCCGCGCCGACCGCGGTGGTCCCGCGCCTGATGCTCCAGGCCTTGCATTCGTCCTCCCCGACTGTGAAAAAGCTCACGAGGTCGAGCGTCGCGTAAACATGGCGGAGAAAACGATTTTTCGCCGGCTCTTCCAGCCCGAGGTCTTGCAGAAAAGCCTGCTGGTCGGCTGAGGGAAGCTGGGCGATTTCCATTTCCATGTCACCCCGCATCTTGAAAACTTCGATGCCGGCGGCCTTTGCTTCTGCAACCATGTCGTCGTTCGCTGCCGATTTTTCACCGGCATTCAGAATAACAAACAGGGGCTTCGCGGTGAGAAAGCCGAAGCCGGCGAACAGCTTCTGATCGTCCGCCGGAATAAAGCCGGCGCCCAGCGGTGTGCCCGCCCCGAGCTTCTCCACGATTGTCTGGAGCACCTTGTACTCGCGGCTGTCGCGCTTTGCCTCCTTGTCGAGGCGCGTCAATCGCTTTTCCGCGATTTCATAGTCTCCAAAGACGAGCGAGTCAATGACCTTGCGCAGCTCGCGAAGGGGAGTGGCATCTTTGAAGGCGGGAAGGACGGATTCATTTTCGAAAGCGCGGATCACGACCGTCACGGCATCGGCACGGCGCACATCGGCCAGGCTCGCAGGGGTGATCCCGCCGTCATCGCCATGCTCCAGGGGAAGGTCCTTGAACACGACCGAGGCATGGGTGAGCTTCTTCGGGCTGAAGAGCGCGGCCAGCTTGTCCAGTCTCTCGTCGGGGACTTTCACGTCAGAGACATTGCCCTGGCGCTTGCCGCCCGTGCTGTCGCCCGTTCCCGCAGACTGCCCGGTGAGGGCATTGAAGATCGTCGTTGCCCCTGCGCGGGCGAGCCCGATGATGACGGTTTCCATTCGCACTCCTTGCACGCTGAGCTGCACGGCAGTATAAACGTCGTCATGGCGCCTGGCAATCGCGCGCTCGGCGTGCGGTTGAGCGCGCCTTGCGGACCGGCATGAAATCGAGGAAGGCGAGATTTTTTTGCGAGACCTGCGGCACGGAGGTGTCCGCCGGGGCGAGATCCTGCCCCGGCTGCGGGAAGACCTTCACCGCCGTGCGATGCCCGCGCTGCGATTTCGTGGGATCAGTGGTTGATTTCAGCGCCGGCTGCCCGTCATGCGGATACAACGTGCCGTCCGTGCCCACCGCGGCGCCTGCTCCCGGACGCGCGGGCAGGAAAAATGCACTGCTGCCGCGCCGGTACTATCGGATCGCCTTGATCGTGCTCGCCGTCGTCGCCCTGGGCCTGCTGGCCGTTCTCCTGTTCAGGGCCTGATCGCCCGCCCTAGTACAGGAAGCCCAGGCCGCCGCCACCCATGAAGTAGAAGCTCGTCGGATTGTCAGCCTCGCCTGCGACGATCGCTGAAAGTACCAGGCGCGTGCCGGGAATAAGCCAGTGTATTTCACCACCCAGCTCAAAGGGTACAGGCGTACCGAGGAACGAGACGCCATTGGGCAGCGGCTCCGTCCTTGTGCTGGCGGAAATTCCCGCCGTGATCGAGCCTGTGTCCAGCATGATGCCCGCCCGCAGGTACAGCCATGCCATGAGCAGCTCCTGCGGTGTGCCGTCTGCATTCAGAAGATACGGGTACCAGAGCGACCCCGTCGCCCCGACCGTGAGCAGGAACCCGACCGGCCCGAGGCTGATCTGGAACGGGAGCTCAACGCTGATGCCGGTAAAATTGGCGAATGTGTCGGTCATGAGCGGCTGGACGGTGCTGCCCGAGGGCAGAAGCTGCGCGGCGAGCTTCACCTGCACCGCGCTGCCGGTGCCGAAAGCTCCGTGCGGCGAGAGAAGGTTCCACCGGGCCGCGATGCTCCCCATGAAGGGCGTGCTTACGGAGGTCGCGACCGCACCGACCGACGTGTCGATCTCCAGCCCGCCTGCCAGGCCGAATCGTGCGCCGATCTGGACTGGCGCCTGGAAGCCGGAGAAATCGGGTGCGGTGATGCCGGCAGCCAGCACGGAGAGCTGGAAATCGCCGGGCGGCAGTACCTCGGGCACCGGGGCATACAGGAGACCCGCACTGCCGCTCCACACGCTTCGCGCTGCCACCTTCAAGGTGCGGTCGATTTTCACCGCGATTTCGCTCGTCGCTTCAGTATCGCTCTGCCGGCCGTGCGCCAGCAGGCTCACCGTGTAGGTGCCATCGGGAAGCGGCTGGCCGGCCGTGTCGTGCGCATTCCAGGTGAAGCCCTGGTCCCACGTGCTGAACTCAGGAAGGGCGAGCTCATACACCGTCGCCCCCGATGAATCGCGTATGCGGAGCTCACCGGTTCCTGGTGCCGTGACGGAAATCGTGCCGTCGAATGTGCCCAGGAGCCCGGGACTTTCAGGGTTGACGGCCTTGCGGGGAATGGCAAATGAGGTCACGGCAAAAGCCGCGGGCGACAGTGTGACGGACACCGTGCTCACGGCCTTTTCCGTTATCGTGACGGATTCCTTATACTCGATGTACCCGAAGAGACGCACGCGGACGTCGTAGGTTCCCACGGGCAGCTCCACGAGATCGGACGTGACGAGCTGATTGTTCACCGTGATCGAGCTGCCTTCCGGTGTCGCCGATATCTTTAAAAAGCCGGTGATCTGCTGCAGGGACGTCTGGTACACCATGGTGGTGCCATTGAAATCGACCCAGGTCGAAAGCTCGTAGTACCCCTGCTTGCGGAGGGTGATCTTGTGAAAGCCTTCACCGAGGTCCGCGACGGTAAAGGGAGAAAGCCCGACGAATGTGTCGTCGATCCAGACTTCCGCGGAATCCGGATCGGTGACAACCTGAAGGCCCTTGGTGTCCGTGGGAGCCGACTGCGAAGGGGGTACGACAGGCTGCTTGCGTGCCGGTTTTGGCTTCTCGGCCTGCAGGACGGTCCCCAGCGTCGAGCCCTTCGATGTCGCGCAGGACGCGAGCATGCCTGCGGCGAGGCAGCATAGCGCGACACACGCGAGAAACCCCGGGCTTTTGGTTGTCATGGACTGAATAGTAGCTCGCGGCGCATGCCGGTTCAAGGCAGCCACTGTAATCAGTGGCATTNNTCAGTGGCATTCTGGCAGCCACTGTCTGGTGGCATCACAGGCCTTGGAACGATAGCGGTTTCAGCCGATATTCGAAGCAATGGATCACTTTGCTGCACGCGATATGGCCGACGGGCCAAGGTTCACCGGCACGCGCCTGCTCCTGGCGCTGCTGCTTCTGGTCGCGTCCCTGGTTCCGGTTTCCGCACAAGCTGCCGCCCCAACCCCGCAGCCGCTGCCCCTCGGGTTTCGGACCGTTACGCTGGGAATGGGCCTGGACCAGGTAAAGGCCGCGCTGAAGGCGGATCCGCTATTCCGCTATCGCGGAGATCCCGACGTGAGCTTCCTCCCGCAGACCAGTCAGTATCTCATTGAATGTGAGGGCAACTCGTATCTTCGCCGCGCCTATTTCCAGTTTGCCGACAGCNNCTCAGCGCAAAGTACGGGCAGCCCGCGACGCTGAGCCCGGAAGAGAGCGTCTGGCAGTCGGATCCTGTCCGCCTTTCTCTTGAGCGTCCGCTCACCGTCAAGTACATCGACAACAAGACTTTCACGGCGCTGCTCACAAAAGGTGGGGCGCAGAAAGACCTCGAGCAACTTTCCCAGGAGAAATTCCTTGAGCAGTTCTGAACGCCCGCAGGCGGGCATCACCCTCAAGCAGAGCAGGGATGCGCCCGTCCGCCGCCGTTTCCACCCGTGGATTTACAGCCAGGCCATCGCCGGAGCGTCCACGGGGGCTTCCCCGGCGGAGCTGCTCCCGGTCCGGTCTGCCGACGGCACCGTGATCGGATGGGGCATCTATTCACCGGACAGCCTCATCGCGGTGCGCATGGTGTCTTTTTCCTCTGAAAAGCCGGCCGCAGACTGGATCTATCATCGCATTCGCAGTGCGCTTTCCCTGCGCGAGCGGCTCTCCCTGGACAGCAACGCATTCCGACTTGTGAACGCGGAGGGGGATTTCCTTCCGGGTTGCATTATCGACGTCTACGGTGACACAATCGTCATTTCCCCGCACGTGCGGGGCATTGAAGCATCGATGGACGACATCGTCTCCTGCCTCGGCGCACTTTTTCCCGGCATGCGCATCTACCTGAAGCGGGACGAGCATTTCGCCCGGGTGGAGCACCTTGTCCTTCCCGCCGGGTACCTGAGCGGCACGGGAGACGGCACGGCAACCATCCAGGAAGGGGGAGTCCGCATCATCGTGGATTTTGCGCGGGGGCAGAAGACGGGCTTTTACCTTGATCAGCGTGCAAACAGGACCCACATCGCGGGATTGTGCCGCGGACGGACCCTGCTCAATCTCTTTTCATATACCGGGGCAGTGGCGCTTCGGGCGGCCGCCGCGGGTGCGCTGAAGGTCACATCGGTCGACAGCTCGCGCGCCGCGTTGGACCTTGCCACGGCAAGCGCAGGATTGAACGACGCCTTTGCAGGCGAAACTCTTTCGTGGGTGCAGGCCGACGTCTTTTCATTCCTGGAAAACCCGGGAGCCTGGGACGTGGTTGTTGCCGATCCGCCGCCGTTCGCGCGCAGGCGCGTCGAGCTCGAGGGGGCGCTGAAAGGATATCTCAGCCTGTTCCAGCAATGCGTGCGCATCCTCAATCCTGGCGGCGTTGCTTTTCTTTTTTCCTGTTCTGGTGCGGTGGATCGGCCGACATTCCAGCAGGTTGTCGCGGAGGCTGCACGCCGATCGGGGCGCGCCGTTCGCTTCCTGCGGGAGCTGCACGCGGATGCCGATCATCCTGTCTCGGCAACGCATCCCGAGGGGGAATACCTGAAAGGTTGGATGATCTATGCGGACTAGGCTCTCAGGCCGGAGTGAGTACGCGGCCGCAGCGATTGCCGTTCTGGGAGCGCTGCTCGCAGTCGCCACGCTCGCCGGCTGTCAGCAGAAGGCGCCACACATCGTACTTTCCGCCGCCGGCCAGCAGCTCAGCGTCGAAGTGGCCCGCACGGAGGCCGAGCGGGCACATGGCCTGATGGGCAGGCGGGATCTTGGTCCCCGCGACGGCATGATTTTTGTCTTCGATCGCGACGATCACCTTACATTCTGGATGAAGGATACCCCGACGCCTCTTTCCATTGCATTCGTATCGGCGGAGGGAAAGGTACTTGAGATCACTGACATGGAGCCATTCTCAGAAAAAATCATCCGGTCCCGGCTTTCCGCTCGTTTTGCCCTGGAAATGCGACAGGGCGCCTTCACCGACCTTTCCATCCGGGAAGGCGATACCATACTCTTTCCGGCCGGATTCCCCTGAGAGCTCAGCTCTCTTCGTCCTCTGAAAGCTCGGGAAAAAGCTCCATCGCGGGCTCCTCCTCTTCGTCATTGCCCGGTTCGCGCGTGAGGATTTCTACTCGCCGCTCGACGCGCGAAAGGTCTTTCTCCAGCGATTTCGAAAGCTTCATGCCTTCTTCGAAAAGCGCAAGCGCTTCGTCCAGCGGGATGCTTCCTTCCCGGAGCTTCTCCGCCAGCTCTTCAAGGCGCTCCAGTCTCTTTTCGAAAGCAGGAGGCGTCTTCCGCCCCTCGCTAGCCTTCGCCGGCATGCGTCACCTCCACGGTCGCGCGCAGGCCTCCCTGCGCGAGCCTGATCGCCACGGCGTCGCCCCGCCGGACGTGCTCACTCGATATGAGAACCCTGCCCGATGCCTCGTGAGTCACCACCGCGTAGCCGCGCTGCAGCACGGAATGGGGCGAGCAGGATGCAAGCTCTCGCGCGGCAAGTGCAAACCTGTGAAGCCTGTCCGTGAGCAGGCGCCTCATCCCCTGGACCAGTTCTTCCGAGGCGTAGTCCGCCCTCTGCGACAGCGGCTGGACGAACGTGCGCACGGTGCGCTCGAGGTTTCCCGCGGCAAATTGTCCAAGAAGCATGCGGACTTTTTCCAGGCGGACGTCGATGGCATTCTCCAGTGCGCTGCGAAGAGCGGAAACGCGACCGCGCAGCTCCGTCTGCGACGCGCTGACGAGCTCCGCGGCGGCGGACGGCGTCGGTGCGCGAAGGTCGGCGGCGAGATCGGACAGGGTGATGTCCGTTTCGTGGCCGACCGCCGATATGATCGGGGTCTCCGCCGCCGCGATGGCGCGCACGACAAGCTCCGATGAAAAGGGAAGCAGGTCCTCCAGGGACCCGCCGCCGCGCCCGACTATTATCACGTCGCCAAGGCGGTGCCGATCGGCGATCCGGATCGC
>PMDT01000080.1:0-7639 GCA_003154555.1 Spirochaetaceae bacterium | reverse complement strand
GGCAGCGGCTTTTTTTTTGCCAGATCGAAGAGGCCCTCGGCGGCGAGGGCCCGCTTTCGCGCCTCCAGCGTCGCCAGGATGTCCCCTTCGCCTGCCCTGAGCAGCGTTTCGCAGACGAGCTGGTAGTTGCCCCGCCTGGCGTAGACCGAGATCGTCCCTGACGCCTTGGCGAGCATTCCGTCTGCCGGCTCGAAGCGGACCGTGTCCAGCCGGCCGCGGAACATCACGACGGAAATCATGGCATCGAGGTCCTTGAGGCTGAAGTACCAGTGTCCGGCGCTGGACGGACGGAAATTGGAAATCTCACCCTGGATGGTTACCCAGGGAAAGCCGTCCTCCAGCGACGATTTGATGAGCTGCGTGATTTCAGCGACGGAAAAGACATGCTCCGCAGTACGCTCGGGCATGCCGGGTATCGTACACGCCGGTCGTGTGAATGGCAATCCAGGCGTCCCGCAACCTCCATGCCGACGGCGGCTTTCTTGAACTTCGAGGGATTCTGTCGATATTATCAGCGAAGGCAATGAAAAACTCAGCCATCATCAATGGGATCAATCTCAAGGCGCCAGCGTTCCGGCCCCTCGTCGATGGCAGCTCTGCGTTTCAGCGCGCGCTCGCTTATGCCCGTGCACTGCCCGATGTCGCCGAGCCGGTCGTCCTGCTTTCACGCGCGCTGGATCTGCCAACGGGCGTCCGCGCAGTCGTGCGGGAAACCTGGACCGAGTCAGACGTGATCTCCGCCCTTGCGGCGGAGACCGAGGGCTGCGACTCTGCGCTCTTTTTCCATGCTGATTGTCCGTTTCTCGACCTTCCTCTTTCCCTCACGATGCTCGAAAATCATCGCCGTTATTGGGCGGACTACACATTTGCCGACGGTTATCCCTATGGTGTCACCCCGGAAATCCTGACCCGCGATGCGGTGCTGCGGCTTCGGGCCTTGCTGGGGAACGGAGAAGCAGCCCCGGGCCGGGATATGATCTTTGCCATCATCCGCAAAGACATCAACTCCTTCGATATCGAGACGGAGATTTCGCCCGTGGACATGCGGTTGATGAGGCTTTCCCTGACCGCGGACACGGAAAGAAACTTTCTGCTGCTTTCACGAGTCGTCGCAGCAGGTGGACGGGAGGCGCGCAGCGCGTGTGCCATTCTCCGTGATCACCAGGAGATCCATCGCACCCTGCCCGCTTTCTATCCGGTCCAGATCGTCGAGCGATGCCCCTACGCATGCTCGTACTGCCCCTACCCGGTTTTTGCAGGAGACGTGACGACCAGGACAGGGTTCATGCCCGTCGAAAGGTTTCGCGCGCTTGTGAAAAAGATCGCCGCTTTCAGCGGAGACGCTGTCATCGACATTTCCCTGTGGGGAGATCCGGGGCTGCATCCGCAGATTGTAGAAATTGCAGAAGCTGCCCTTGCCGAGCCGGGCATCGAGCTCATGATCGAGACGTCCGGCGTGGGCTGGCAGCCCGGCACATTCGAGCGGATGAAGGCGGCGCTCCGTCGTCCGCCGACATGGATCGTGTCACTGGATGCCGCAACGGAGACGGTTTACCGCGCGCTGCGCGGTCCCGGCTTTGCCGAGGCGCAGAAGAGCGCCGAGCAGCTTCTTGCACTTTTCCCCGGACGCGTTCATGTCCAGGCGGTCCGCATGAAGGAGAATGAAGAAGACCTCGAGGTCTTCTTCAAGTCGTGGAAGAGCCGCACGGAAAATGTCATCGTGCAGAAGTACGATTCCTTCTCCCGGACTTTGCCCGACCGTCAGGTCGCCGATCTTTCGCCGCTTGCGCGTTTTCCCTGCTGGCACCTGAAGAGGGACATGGCCATCCTGCTGGACGGCACCGTGCCGCTCTGCCGGGAAGACCTGCACGCGGCCACCCGCCTGGGCAATGCCTTCGAGGAAGACCTCTCCGCGATCTGGGACAAGGCACACGATATCCACCGCGCGCACGTGTCGGGAGAGTATCCGGGTATCTGTGCGGGGTGCGATGAGTATTACACCTACAACTTCTGACGGAAGCGGGCGAATCCCGTACACGGTCGTGGGAGGGCCGCGGTGGGACAGGATACGCCGCTATCCCTTTCCACTCACGGTGCTCGTGCTGGGTCGGGGCGATCGGCTGTTCAAAGGGGAGCTGCTCAAGGATCTGCAGGCGCGGGGGATCGGAGAGATCCTCTGGGTGGAAGGCGATCAGACCGCGGCAGACATGGATTCTCTCGCGCACGACTTTCCCGACGTGCGATTTCTGCTCGTAAAGGCTCCCGCCACGGCAGGCGAATGGGTGAACGTCGGCATCGAAGAGTCTCGCGCACCGCTCGTGCTCGTGCTCTGGAGCGATACGCGGCTTTCACGATTCCCTCCGTCATCGATAGGCCCCTTCGAGAAATCCGGTAGTCTCTGCTGGCTGCCGACGGCGCGGACCCCGCGCGACGAGCTGATACCTTCATGGCAAGCGCCCCAGTGGAAAAAGCGCCGCCTGTCCGTGTCCTTTCGCATCCCTCGCAAGGAAGGAGAGCGCGTGCTTTTTCCCTTCGACTATTGCGGCATTTATAACCGGGAGAAATTCGCCCAATCGGGAGGCTACGACCGGGCGATCGCCAGTGCGTACTGGCAGAAGCTGGACTTTGGTTTCCGATGCCTGCTCTGGGGAGAGAATCTTTTCGGCACGACGGGAATCTCGCTCACCTACACCGGAGGCCCTCCGGAGGAGGATACAACGCCCGACGCGGGGTACAAGCTTTTCTGGTTGAAGAACCTCGCGGTGCAGCTCCGTCGTGAAACTGGTGTTCTTCCGGTCGTAAAGATCCTGGACTATATGCTGCATTCGGACACCGGCCCGCTTTACGCGATCAAAGAGTTCCGCGCCGTTCGTGGCTGGGTACGCACTCATCGCTTCCGCTTCCGCAGGGATCCCCGACAGGCAATCGAGCGCTGGGAGGGCATCTAGCGTGCGCACGGGCATTTTTGTCCAGGTGAGACTGGGCTCGTTGCGCCTGCCTTCAAAGGCCTTGCTCCCCCTGCCCGGCGGATCGGTCATCCAGCATGTCATGCGCGCCGTCCAGGGCATTCCCGCGGAGGTTCGCGCCCTCCTTACAGACGAACGAAGCCGGGACGCGCTCATGCCGCATGCACAAGCGGAAGGATTCGAGGTTCTCACCGGATCGCCTGACGACGTGCTCGATCGTTACTGCACCGCCTGCGAGAAGCGGGACGTTGACAGGGTCGTTCGCGTGACAGGTGACAACCCCCTTACCTCTGCGCGGTTCGCCACCTCCATACTTGCCCTGCATGAACAGGCCCGGGCGGACCTGAGCCACTATCTTGGCAATCCGTGGGGGACAGGTGTGGAGATCATAGAATCCAGGGCGCTTTTTACAGCCCGACGCCATGCGGCGGGCAGCGAGGAGAGGGAGCACATCACGACCTGGATGTACCGACATCCCGATGGGTTCACGATAATCGAACCACGGGCGCCGGAGGTTTCGTATTTTCCCGAGGGCCGTGTTACAGTGGACACGGAGGAGGACTACCGCCTCGTCACGAGGATTTTCGACGAGCTCTATCGCGGAGAGCCCATCGAGCTCGACCGATTGGTGCCCTGGCTGAAGGCGCACCAGGGCCACTCCCCGCAGAAAGCGGGCGGAACCGGGAGTACACATGCCTGAACGGCCGTCGTGCCTGCTCGTGCCGGCCGCTGGTGCGGGGGAGGGGATGGGTCATCTCCTGCGCTGCCTCGTGCTTGCCCGTGAGCTTGGCGGCAGGACATCGATTCTCACCGCACGGATGGACCAGCACGCGCGTGCGCTCCTGGCGGAGAAGCTCCGCACAATGCCCGCCCGGACGCGCCCTGCCCTGATCAACCGCATGAAGGTCGCTGCGCGTTGGGACATCATCGTGGTCGATGCACGGAAAACGACCCGCGCGGAGCTCGATCTGATGATGGCCCATGGCCTGGTCGTCTGTCTCGACGAGGGCGGAGAGGCAGCCGCGTTTGCTCCGTTCCTCGTGGATTCCATCCCCAGCCTCCCGGGCGTGCGAAAGCCCAACCGTGCGTCGTCCGCCTTCCTCTCCCTTCCACGGCGATCGAGATCCGCCATCCGTTTTCCACCTCGCCGTGTTCTGCTCAGTTTCGGGGGCGAGGACCGCCAGCGTCTCAGCGAGGCCATGCTCCACGCGCTCGTCCGCAAACGGATTTTCGAGCCGCGCCAGCTCACGGTTGTAGAAGGGCCGCTCTTCGGCGCGCGGCAATGGCCGCGCGAGGCTTCCGTGATGCGGCAACCGGCGGAGCTTTCGCGGGCGCTTCCGGAATTTGACCTGCTTATCACCCACTTCGGGATAACAGCTTTCGAAGCCCTGGCCTCGGGCGTGCCCGTTCTCCTTTTCAACCCGTCCCGCTACCACGCAAGGCTGGGCGCGGCATCAGGTTTTCACGACGTCGGGATGCGGGTGCCCGATCTCCGCGTTCTGCAAAGGCTGATGGCAAATCCTGCCCCTCTTTCCGTCCAGGTCGACGCATTCAACCGGGAGATCGGAACGCGGCGCACCAGGGGTCTCGCACGGTTGCTCGCGAGTATCGGTGCGCAGGGCTCGTCCTCGTGCCCGATTTGCGGCCAGGCCGGGGATCCCGTCCTGGACAGGTTTCCGACACGCACCTACCGTCGCTGCAGCTCGTGCGGCACGGTCTTCCTGGAAAGCTTCACCGGCAGCCGCAAGCGTTACGACGTGACCTACTTTTCTTCGGCGTACAGGGCCCAGTATGGCCGGACCTATCTGGAAGACTTCGAGTCGATCAAGAGCGCAAGCAGGGAGCGCGTGCGAATCATGCGGGAGCAGATTGCGGAAGGCCTTGACGGCATGGTGATCGACGTGGGATGTGCGTACGGCCCCTTCCTGGACGCGCTGAAAGACGCGGGCATCCCCGGCTATGGGCTGGACGTCGCCGCCGACGCGGTGGCATACGTGCGAAAAAAGCTGCGCATCCCCGCGCTGCGATCCTCGTTTGAGACGGCAGCCAGATCCGCGCTGCCGCGCAGGATCGCGGCCGTGACAATGTGGTACGTTCTGGAACATTTCGAAAAAACCGACGAGGTGCTGCGAAAGATTTCGGGGCTTCTCCCACGCGGAGGCGTGTTTGCCTTTTCCACTCCCAACGGCCGTGGCATCTCTGCGCGCAGCGACATGGGAAGTTTCCTCCAGGCAAGCCCCGCGGATCATTTCACGATCCTTTCGCCAAAAAAGCTGGGGAAATTGCTTTCACGCTATGACCTGGAGCTGCGCAGGGTTCGCGTGACCGGCCACCATCCCGATCGCTTTCCCGGACTGCTGGGAAAGGCTGCGAAGCGATTTGCCGCGGCGCATGCGACGCTGCTTTTTGCGAGCCGCCTCCTTGGCCTTGGTGACACATTCGAGGCCTACGCGGTGAAAGGAGAGCCGTGAAAAGCATCCTCATCCTGGGCGCAGGCGTCATGCAGGTGCCGGCCATCCGCATCGCGCGCGCGAAGGGATGGCGCGTTATCGTCGCGGATGGAAACCCCGAGGCGCTGGCAGCCGGCATGGGCGACCGCTTCGAGCATGTCGACCTGAAGGACCGGGATCGCCTGCTCGAGATCGCGCGAGTCCATGCCCGCACCGGTCTCGATGGAGTATTCACGGCGGGAACGGACTTTTCGACGTCAGTTGCGTGGGTTGCCGAGCACCTGGGCTTGCCGGGCATTTCCTACCAGACCGCCCTGCGTGCCACCGACAAGTTCCTCATGCGCGAAGCATTCCTGCGCGCGGGCGTGCCCAGCCCGTTCTTCGTCAGCTGGACAGGGGCGGGCGATCCGCTGACACAGCTTCCTTCCGATCTGCGCTTTCCCCTGGTGATCAAGCCGGTCGACAACATGGGGGCCCGCGGCGTGCGGCGCGTCGACAACACATCGGAGGTCCGCGCGGCGTGCGATTCAGCGATGAGACTTTCCCGTTCCTCGCGTGTCATCATCGAGGAATATATGAAGGGCCCGGAGCTCAGTCTCGATGCCGTGGTGTACCGCGGAGAGGTCACGGTCTGCGGCATTGCGGACCGGCACATCTTTTTTCCCCCACATTTCGTTGAAATGGGACATACGATACCGACCGCTCTCGACGGACCGACAGTAAGAGAGATCGAGGCGGTTTTTGTCGCGGGCATTCATGCCCTGGGCATCGACAATGGGGCGGCAAAAGGCGATATCAAGCTCACTGCATCGGGGCCGATGGTCGGCGAGATAGCTGCGCGCCTTTCGGGTGGCTACATGTCCGGCTGGACATTTCCACTCTCGTCGGGCGTGGAAGTGACGGAAGCGGCGATGAATGTCGCCGTCGGGCTTCCGCCGGGAGATCTCTCGCCGACGCGTCATCGGACAACTGCGGAAAGAGCCCTCATCTCGATACCGGGGGTGGTCGGACGGCTCGAAGGGGTCGAGGAGGCCCGCCAACTGCCGGGAATCGCGGAAATATTCCTGCGCACCGGGCCAGGCGAAACTGTGAAGTTTCCGACCAACAACGTGGAGAAATGCGGAAATGTCATTGCAGTCGCCGATACCCGCGAAAAGTCCGTGGCGGCGGCGCAAAGGGCTTTATCCATGATGCGGATAAGGCTTCGGCCGCTCACAGAGATCACGACCCGGTACCTTGCAACGGATTCGGTGAACGAGGCGTTTCCGGAAATCTCGGAAAGGCTTCGCGCGGCCATCACGCGGATGCCGTCGTTCATTGGCGACCCGTCCCGCGCGGAACCAGGCTCGTCTGTGCCCATCCTGGATCTTCCCGGCGCAGATGAGCCCGGCATCGCAGACTGGTACGGCATGTCATTCGCGGAAGCGGCGCGGCAGGCGTGCACGGCCGCAGATGGTGTGATTGTTCCATCCGCGCTCGAAGCGCCATTCGCGCTGGGGAGCATATTCTGGCGCGCCATCCTGCGGGCCGGCGGCCAGGCTGGGGTCTATGTGCTCGATTCGATGCGGGAGGCGCGGCGATCGGGTCGAACGCGGGAGCTTCTCGGCTGACATGAAGGCTGCAAGAACCATTGCGCTCGTCCTCACGGCACTGCTCGTCGCCGCCGCCGTCTGTGCATCGCAGGACAAGAACCTCCTGTCCGTTGTGAAGGACCTCGGTGCCGTGCTTGAATGGGATCCCCTTCGCGATACAGGCGTGATCGCCGTGGGCGAAGACCGCATCGCGATCGGCGTCGGTTCGGACAGCGCGCTCATCAACTACCGGATGAAAGTGCAGATCGATCCTCCCGCACGGAAGGACGGGGTCGTGTGGCTGTCGACGGCAGCGGTCTCCGCGATCAGTGACGGCGTGCAGCGCGACAGGCTCGCACATGCCGGCGAACAGATGCGCGTGGCCTGCATCCTCATCGACCCCGGTCACGGCGGCAAGGACNNGAGCGACGTCTACGTGAGCCTGGAAAAAAGAGTGGAAATAGCCAACGCGCTGCTCGAGAAAACCAGCGACACGGTCCTCTTCCTGTCCATTCACGCCAACGCCACCCCCTTCAGCAGGACCGCATCGGGCTACGAGGTGTGGTGTCTTCCTCCCGAATACACACGCACATTAGTGGACGAAAAGACAACGGGCAGGGAAAACGCCGACATCGCCACCATTCTCAACAGC